>DATABK010000339.1:0-1970 GCA_036259695.1 Actinomycetes bacterium
CCTCCCTGGCCTGCTCCTCGGCCTGGTCGCGGCGGGCGTCCTGGAGCAGCGCCTCGGCCAGGCGCCAGCGCGACCTGGCCTCCTCGTACGGGTAGCCGTAGCCGAAGGCCTCGGCCGCGGCCGTCCAGCGGTCCGGGTCGGGCCGGCCCTCGACCCTGGCCCACTCGGCCTCGGACCTGGCCAGCCAGGCCAGCGCCTCCGGGCCGACCTGGCGGCCGCGGTCCCTGGCCCGCTGGAGGGCCGCCCGGGCCCGCTCCAGCAGGTCCTCGCCGATCGCCTGGTGCTCCTTGACGGCGGCCTGGTCGCCGCCGGCCCGGGCCCGCTCGGCCAGGTCGCCCTCGGCGGCCAGGGCCAGGGCGGCCGGCCAGATGGCGCTGAGCACCCAGGGGGCGCCGGCCTCCTCCTGGGTCGAGAGGGTCTCGCGGGCCAGCTCGCTGGAACGCTCCAGCTCGCCCTGCCAGCGGGCCAGGTCGGCCTCGCAGCCGCCGGCCAGGTAGGCGACATAGGGGTCGAGCTTGCGGTAGGGGGCGAGGCGGGCCAGCCGCTCGGCCGCGGCCCCCCGGCCCCGCCCGACCTCCACGTAGAGGGCGGCCGCGGACACCGCCGGGCGGCGCTCGTCGGCGGCGGCGGCCACCCGCTCGGCCTCGTCCCAGTTCCCGGCCGCGTAGTGGGCGATGCAGCGCAGCACCCGGCTGTCGATCCCGTAGCCGCTCCAGGTCAGGCCGCTGTGCTCGGCCAGGTCGGTCGCCTGGTCGAGGGCGGCGCAGGCCGCGGCCAGGTTGCCGAGGTCGAGCTCGAAGGCGCCGAGGCCGTGGCGGGCCTGGAGCTCCAGCGACCGGTTGCCGGCGGCGGCGGCCGCCCGGTCGGCGTCGCGCAGCAGCTGCCGGGCCGTCTCCAGGTCGCCGAAGCGCAGCTCCAGCAGGGACACGATCAGCAGGGCGGTGGCCTCGTCGCCGACGCTGCCGGCGGCCCTGGCCACGGCCAGCGCCTCCTCGCTCTGGTCCCTGGCCGCCTCGTAGTCGCGGGCGACGATCAGTGAGCGGGCCAGCCCCGCCGCCACCCGGGCCCGCAGGGGGGTCGGCGGCTCCGCCGGGACCAGCTCGACCGCCCTCCGGGAGGCGGCAAGCATCTGCCGGTCGAGCTGGGCGATCTCGACCTCGGGCTCGGCGTCGAGCAGGTAGCCGCTCAGCCGGTCGTAGGCCAGGGCGGCCCGCAACGGCTCGGCGTCTTCGTCGATCGCCTCGATGGCCTCCTTGGCCAGGCCGACGGCCTGCCGGAACTCGCCCGAGTGGCTGGCCGCCTCGGCCGCCCGCACCAGCACCTCGAACCGGTCCAGGCCGGCCACGGCGGCGGCCTCGGGCACCTGGGACCAGAGCTCAAGGGCCTGGGTCAGGTGCCGGAAGGCCTCGCTGGGGGCGAACACGGTGGCCGCGTGCGCGGCCGCCTTGACCAGCGCGGCCAGCCCGCCCGGGAGGTCGTGGCTGGCCAGGCAGTGCCAGGCCAGCTCGGCGGCCAGGGCGTCGTCGCCGTCGGGGCCGGCCTCGGCCAGCAGGCGGGCGTAGGTGGCGTGCAGGCGGGTCCGCTCGCCCGGCAGCAGGTCGCCGTAGACCGCCTCCTGGAGCAGGGCGTGGCGGAACCGGTAGCTCTCGGTGGCCGCGCTGGCCACCAGCACCTGCCCGGCGATGGCGTCGCGCAGGCCCCGCTCGACCTCGGCCTCGGGCATGCCCGAGGCCGCCACCAGCCGCTGGTGGCCGACCCGGCGGCCGGCCACGGCGGCCACCTTGAGGACCTCCTGGGACAGCTCGGAGAGGGCCTCGATGCGACCGAGGAGCACG
This sequence comes from Actinomycetes bacterium, assembly GCA_036259695.1. Taxonomy (GTDB): domain Bacteria; phylum Actinomycetota; class CALGFH01; order CALGFH01; family CALGFH01; genus CALGFH01. The sequence continues at coordinate 1,836 of DATABK010000339.1, forward strand.
TCGGCTAAGGCTGAAGGCAACCCTACGTTGGCCTGGTCGGCTCCGGCTGCCAGCAGCTCCTCGGCGTAGAAGGGGTTCCCCTCGGAGCGTTCAAAGATGCGGTCGACTGCCGTACTCGGCAGCAGCTTCCCCTGG
>DATABK010000340.1:0-1987 GCA_036259695.1 Actinomycetes bacterium
CCACCGGCACCCCGGGCGCCGCCGCCCCGCCCTCGCTGCTCGGGTCGCTGGACGCCGGCGACATCCGCAGCCGGTTCCTCGACATCCAGGCCGGGTTCATCGACGAGCCCCGGCAGGCGGTCGAGGAGGCCGGCCGCTTCGTCGACAACCTCCTGCGGCAGGTGGCCGAGGCCCTCCAGCAGCAGCGGGGCCAGCTCACCGGCGCCGCCGACGAGGCCTCGACCGAGGACCTGCGGCTGGCCCTGCGCGCCTACCGGCAGTTCGTCGACCGGCTCCTGGGTCTGGCCAGCTGAGCCAGCCGCTCAGCCTCGGGGTCGAGGAGGAGTACCAGCTCGTCGACCCGGCAACCCGCGAGCTGCGCTCGGTGGCCCCGCGGGTCCTGCCCGCGGCCGAGCCCGAGCTCGGTGAGCGCGTCCAGCCCGAGCTGTACCGCTCGATGGTCGAGATGAACACCCCGGTCTGTGAGACCCTGGCCGAGGTCCGCGAGGCGGTCCGCCGGAGCCGCCGGTCGCTGATCGAGGCGGCCGAGGGCCAGGGCCTGCGGATCGCCGCCGCCGGCACCCACCCGTTCTCCCACTGGCGCGACCAGCGGGTGACCGACAAGCCCCGCTACCACAATCTGGCCGAGGACTACCGGCAGGTCTTCCGCGAGCAGGTGGTGTTCGGCTGCCACGTGCACGTCGGCATCGAGGACCGGGAGGCGGCCATCCAGACGCTGAACCGCGTCCGGCCCTGGCTGCCCGTGCTGGCCGCCCTCACCGTCAACTCGCCCTACTGGCTGGGCGGCGACACCGGCTACGCCAGCTACCGCACCGAGGTCTGGAACCGCTGGCCGACCGCGGGCATGCCCCAGTCCTTCGCCTCCCGGGCCGAGTACGACGCCCTGGTCTCCACGCTCATGGCCACCGGCAGCATCAGGGAGCCGACCAAGCTCTACTGGGACGTGCGCCCCTCGACCAAACAGGAGACGCTCGAGTTCCGGGTCGCCGACGTCTGCATGCTCGTGGACGAGGCGGTCATGACGGCCGGCCTGGCCCGGGCGCTGGCCTTCACCTGCCACCAGGCGGCCGTGGCCGGCGAGCCCGACCCGGCGCCCCGCCCCGAGCTGCTCCGGGCGGCCAGGTGGCGGGCGGCCCGCCACGGCCTGGAGGCCGACCTGGTCGACGTGCTCGGCGGCCGCGCCCGGCCGGCCACCGAGATGGTCCAGGTGTTCCTGGCCGCCATCCGGCCCGGGCTGGAGGCCGCCGGCGACCTCGAGGAGGTGACCGAGCTCGTCCAGGCGACGATCGCCCGCGGCACCGGCGCGGCCCGCCAGCGCCAGGCCTTCCAGCGCGCCCAGCGCCTGGAGCCGGTGGTGGACCTGGTGATCACCGAGACCGCCCGTTAAGGTGGCCGCGGGCCACGAACAGGCGCCCAGGGGAGCCCGGCGGACCGGGCTGAGAGGCCGACGACAGCGGTCGGCGACCCTTCGAACCTGATCCGGTTAGTACCGGCGAAGGGAGTGCGACATGAACGCTCGCCAGCGATCCTTCTCCGTCCAGCAGGCCCCCGAGTGGGGCATCGAGCCGGTCCCGCCCGAGCTGCGGCGCCTCGGCTTCCTCGACCAGGCCGTCCTGTGGGGCAACCTCGGGGTCAGCCTGCTCGTGCTGGTCGCCGGGGCCCTGCTGGTCCCGGCCCTCGGCCTGTGGCCGGCCCTGGCCGCCACCGTGGTCGGGGCGGTGGTCGGCAACGCCCTGCTCGGGCTGGCCGCCGTCCCCGCGGCCGCCACCGGCGTCCCGGCCATGGTCCTGTACCGGGCCCCGCTCGGGGTCCGCGGCTCGCTGCTCCCCACCGCCTGCAACGTCGTCCAGAACCTGGGCTGGGCCACCTTCGAGCTGTTCATCATCGCCACCGCCGCCACCGCCATCTCCCAGCGGGTCTTCGGCGCCGGAGGCCGGCCGCTGTGGGTGCTGGGCTTCGGGGTCCTGGCCACCGCCATGGCCGTGGC
>DATABK010000341.1:0-5392 GCA_036259695.1 Actinomycetes bacterium
TGGGGCTACCGACGCCCACCGGTAGCCCCATCGGCATTCCACCAAGCAACGAAGCCCTCGGGACGAAAGCTTGGCGTAGTGCGGCAGGCCCCCCAGGGTCAGCCTGGTCATTCTCTTGGTCATTCCCCCAGCCATAACGCAACAGGTCAGGAACGCACTCAACAGACGACCCGGCTGACGTGAGCAGCCAGAACCGGCCTGGCTGGCACCTGCTGGACGAAGGCGTTTCGACTCGTAATCGGAAGGTCGTCGGTTCGAATCCGACCTCGGGCTCCATTTGCGCAGGTCAGCGGCTATCAAGCAAGACGAGCACGTTTGGATGGATCAGGTGTTGGCAACCTGAGCACCTGACCTCAGGGCGGTCACCTTCGGAATGGCCCCTCGGGGGAGTTGGTGCGGCCGCGCCGAGTGGTGCACTTCGCGTGATTCATTCTTCGGCGCGTGTCGGCTGTGGCTATGTGCGCCTTCGCCAGCGCGCAACGATCAGGGCTAGCAGCACAAGCAGGAGGCAAGCCCAGACGAGGGTTCGGGCTGGCCGCCCTGCCCGCGACTCGGAACTCAGCAGCTCCAGGTCTGCGTCGAGCCGGCGCGCCAGACTCTGGGCGGCCTCGCGCATGAGCGCGTCGTGGTTCCAGACAAAGGCCGGCCGGGCGACCGGCGCGGCCAGGTTCATCCACCACCTGGTGGTCCGCACATCCCAGTCGTAGCGGACCAGCGTCCCGCCGTCGACTGGGGTGAGTGTCCAGCGGCCGACGCCGTCCAGTTCCCCGGTGGCGACGGCCTCCAGGGTGGTGGGTGGCTGGAGGTGGCGTACCCGGATGTCGAAGCCGAGCCGATACGGCAGCCGGGTCGTGAACACCAGGTGCTGGCGTCGGCCGAGTCCGTCGGCGTCGCCGGGGTCGAGCTCTTCGACGCGGTGGACGTACTTCCACCAGCTCGGCCAGCGCTCGGTGTGGAAGATCTCGTCCCAGACCCGATCGATGGGCGCCTGGAGGCGCCAGCTGCTGACGAAGTGATAGTCGGTCATCGGTATCCTCCAAGGGCCTGGCCGCTACTCGGCTCGTAGCATGAGGGCTGGCCGGGTCCGGGTGGCGAGCCAGCCAGGGTCGGCGGCCACCAGGTTGGCGTACGAGCCGAAGGGGGCGCGGAAGACTGTGCCCTCTGTGGGTTCGACCTGAAGATGTGCCGTCCGGCGCCGGCCACGAACCTGGCCTCTCGACGCGACGCAGGCGAACGGCCCCCGCGGGGGGCCTACGGGGGCCGTTCGCGCCTGTGCCGTCGAGCTGTCTGACGGCGCCTGCCGAGGTGGGAACAGAGGCTCAGATCCAGAAAAGGCGGATTGAGACGACGCCGCTGCTGTGGCTCGGCCTCCTCTATCGAGGCCGCTGTGCGACCGTGGGTAGCTGCCGGCAGTCGTCGTGGTGGCTCCTACGATGTGACCGCCAGATTGGCCGATTCTAGCCCCTTTGCTCCAGCATGTGTCTTCCTGCTCACGGGGGACGGGTCCATGCTTCACGCGCCTACCGCGATGCCCTGACCTCGAGCAGCGTAGCCAGCCGCGCCCGACTGGAGACGCCCAGCTTGGCGTAGACGCGGCCCAGATAGTTGTCCACCGTACGAACGGACAGGTGGAGCCGGGTCGCGATCTCGCGGCTGGACGCCTGGGCGGCGGCCAGCATGGCCACCTCCCGCTCTCGGGGCGTGAGCACCGAGACTGGCATAGCCGGACCGAGGCCCGGGGTACGAGCGCCCTGGCAGGCTGCGGCCAGGGCTGCGGCCCGCTCCTGGGAGGCGTTGGCGCTTGCCTCGCGCCCGGCGGCCCGGTGGGCCCGGGCTGCCGCTGCCTTCGCCTCGGCGGCCAGCAAGAGTGCCCCCAGGTCCTCGAAGGCGGCCCCGACCCGATCCAGAGCCGCGCCGTCGTTGGCGGCCAACGCGACCGCCGAGCTGGCCAGCAGCGCCGCCAGCCGGCCCTCCAGCAGGCCAACCAGCTCCTCCAGCCGCTGCTGGACTCCGGCGGGAGCGCCCAGGCGGGCCACGTCGTACAGGGCGGCTGCCTCGAGGGTGAACTGCTTGGAAGCCCGGGCCATGTCCGCCGCCCGGGTCGCGAGGTCGACGGCTCTGGTGAGTTCACCCGCAGCGGCGGCCACCCATGCCTTGTCCAGCTCTACCCAGGGATCGAAGTAGCGGTTGGCCTCTCCGCCGCGGGCGTCGGCGCGATCCAGCCAGCCCACCGCCGCCTCCTGGTCGCCGGCCAAGGCCGCCACGCTGGCTAGTTCGGCCAGACACCAGCGCATGAACCGATAGGGATCCTGCTCATCCAGCAGGGCGACCGCCTCCCGCAGCCACGCCTCGGCGGTCGCGACCCGGCCCTCGGCCTTGGCGACCAGGCCACGGAAGCCGGCCCAACCCCCGGTCCGCTCCGATGAGCGATCGGCGACCGCAGCCTGGTACCCGGCTTCAGCGATCGTGCTGGCCTCGGCGAGCCGCCCGGCGCCGAGCAGTACTTGACAGCGGACCAGGTTGAGCTGGGTCTCGCCCCAGGGCAGGTCCTGTGGGTGGAGCCCGGCCACGGCCAGCCCGCGGTCGGCCACGGCCAGCGCCTCCCCGAGCCGACCAAGCGACCCCAGGGCGGGCACGGCCGCGGTCGCGGCCCAGACCAGCGCCTGGGCGGGCGCCTCCGGCCGATCGAGGACCCGGCCGGCCACCGCCACCGCCTCGGGCAGGCGGCCGTCGAACAGCAGGATCCAGGCCAGCATGGCGACCGCTTCCTCGCCTCCCTCCTCGGCCAGCGCGGCCTGCTGCAGGAGCTCCTCGGCCTCGGCGGTCCGCTCCAGCCCCCAGTAGAGGTTCCCGGCCCGAATGCTTGCCCAGCGGGCCCGCTCGGCGCCCTGAGCCGGCGGCTCCCCGTCCATGACCGCCACCGCCTCGGCGTGTCGGCCCTGCCATTCCAGGGTCTCGGCCAAGACCCGCACTGCGGTCGGGCCGCCCCCGGCGTCCACCGCGGCGCGGGCCAGGCGTTCGGTCAGCTCATGGTCGAAGCGGGCGGCGGCCTGCCGGGCCGCCTGCAGCAGCAGGTCCGGGTTGGCGGCCACGCCGGCTTCCAGCTGCCAGGCGCCGACCCGCAAGAGGTCGTCCCGCCGCCGTAGAGCGCCAGCACGGAAGTCGGCCGCCAGCCGCTCGGCCACCGCCCGCGCTCGGCTCAGCGGCAGGACAGCCCGCAACGCCTCGCCATACAGCGGGTGGGCGAGCCGGGCCAGCGTGCGACGGCCCGACCGCTCGACCACCAGCAGGCCGCCATCCTCGGCCGCCTGCACCGCGTTCCTGCCGACCAGCCGTTCGAGCACCCCCACGCCCAGGGGCTCACCCCAGGCGACCAGCTCAACGGCGCCTCTGGCCGTCTCGTCGAGCGTGGAAAGGCGGGCCTGGACCAGCTCGGCCAGGCGCGTCGCGCCAGCCAGCTTGCCCCTCCAGCGCCACACCTTGTCCACCTGGCGCAGCGCACCACTCTCCAGCCCGCCCAGGACGAGCTCACGCAGGTACAGTGGGTTGCCCCCGGTGACCCGGAGCACCTCCTTCCTGGTCACGCCGTCGACCGCCCCGCCGAGGCTGCGCTCGAGCAGCTCGGCGGTCGCCGACGGCGGCAGCGCCGACAGGTCCAGGCGGCGGGCCGGGCCATCCTTCCAGAGAGCGATCACCGGGTCGGGGGCCGGCTCGCCGGTCCGGACGGTGGCGACCACCACGGCGAGGCCCCGGAACGCGAGCTGGTGCACCAATGCGGCCGAGGCGTCGTCGAGCAGGTGAGCGTCGTCGACCCCGAGCAGCAGCGGCCGCCCACGAGACCGCTCGGCAAACAGCTCGGCGGTCTGGCGGAGGGTCTCGAGGCGGTCGTCGCCGAGGCGCTCGCCCGGGGGCAGCAGGTGGGAGACGGCCCCGAACGGGATCGAAGCGGCCGCCCGGGTTGCCGCCAGCCACTCGACCTCCCACCCCGCCGCCTCGGCCTGGGCCAGGGCTTCCCGGGCCAGCCTCGTCTTGCCGATCCCGGCTTCACCGGCGAGCACCACACCGCCGGCAGGGGTGTCCGCAAGCACGGTAGACAGCACCTCGAGCTCGGACCGGCGCCCCACCAGCGGCCACATGACGTCCACCCAGGCCTCCTATACCGACCGGACCGGCCAATAGAGTAGTCAACTACTCAAGACAGGGCAGTCGCCTGGCAATAGCTTCCGGTCGGCGAAACCGGGAGCGGCCGCTCCGGTTTCCCGACGTGCTCTCGGCGGTGGGTTCCTCACGCCGCGAGCCGTGCTCGGTCCCGGGGGGGCGGCGCCGGGCGGCTTTCGGGGGGTCGCCGCCCGGTTCCGACCCTGCCGGATTGCGGCCCCACGTCCCCTCCGCGGACAGAGCTGCGGTAGTTCCCAGGCCGTCGATTCTGTTCGCCCGGTCCCGGGTCAGCAGGCCGGTCACGGGCGAGCTTTATCGCGTAAGCGTCAGGGGCGGGCCCTCCCACCGCTGGCCGGGCGTCCCAACGCCGAGGTGCTCCAGCAGCAGGCGACCTAGCTACTCGGCGTGGTGCTCGGGCGGCCAGTGGCCGGCACCAGCAAGCACCTCGAACCGGTAGGCGCCGGTGACCCAGCGCCCGGTCGTGATGGCTGCTCTGGGCCCGAGCGCCGGATCACCCGAGCCTCAGACATACAGCGTCGGGACGCCTATGCGTGGGGCCCGCAGGCTGAACGGGGTGGCCGCCCGGTACCAGGCCAGGGCCGCCGACAGCGCGCCCGGCTGGGCCAGGGCACCGGTGTAGGTGTCGACCCAGTCGGCGCCCAACCCGTCCTGGGCCAGCAGCCGGTGCAGCCCCCACTGCCGGTGCGCGCCCAACAGCAGCTCGGGCAGTCGAGGGAGGCGGAACACCGGGATGTAGGCCGAGCGCAGCGCCTGGGTGCCGGCCACCAGCGCCCTGGCGAAGGCCCTTGGGTGGGGGGTGGAGACGGCGGTCAGGGTGGCCACCCGCTCAGGGTGCTGGCCGGTCAGCCGCCAGGCCACCACCCCGCCCCAGTCGTGGCCGACCAGGTGGAAGGTTGCGGCGCCGAGCCGGTCGGCGATGGCGACCACGTCGGCGACCAGCTCGGGCATCCGGTAGGCCTGGATGGTGGTGGGCCGGGCCTTGGGGGAGTAGCCCCGCTGGTCGGGCGCCACCGCCTGGTACCCAGCCACCGCCAGGGCCTCCACCAGGGGCGTCCAGCAGGCGGAGGTCTGCGGGAACCCATGGAGCAGCATGACCAGCTCACCGGTGGGCGGCCCGGCGGCCAAGGCGTCAAAGACGAGCCCACGGGCATGAATCTGGAGCGGTTCGATCATCTGGCGTGGTTCTCCGGGGGGGGGCGGTCAGTCAATCTGG
>DATABK010000342.1:0-2956 GCA_036259695.1 Actinomycetes bacterium
GCCAGCCGCTCGCAGATGGCTCCGAAGCCGTCCCTGGGGTACCAGAACCAGGGGCGCCGGCCGCCGGCGGCGCGGGCCACCCGGGCCAGCAGCCGGCCGGGAGAGCCGGCCGAGACCCGGCGGCGGGCCTGCTCGCCGGCCAGCTCGCTCGGGTCCAGGCCCCACAGCTTGCGGGCGTACGGGAAGTAGAAGCGTTCGCACATGGTCGGCCCCAGCCCGGCCCGGAGGGTCTCGGCGAAGGTGTCGGCCCGCGGCCGGCGGGCCCAGGCGGTGGCGGCATCGGCGGCGGCCCCGGCCGCGAACGACGGCGGCAGCCGGCGGGCCAGGTCGCCGGGCCGCAGCGGGAACCGGATCCAGCGCCCCTGGAGGTGGATGCGGCGGTTGCGGGGCCGCCGCTGGAGGTCGTCGCCGAGCAGGCCGCGCAGGTCGGCGAGGATGCCGGGGTCGATCGCCGGGTGCAGCCGGTGGCTGCCGTGGTCGACCCGGATGCCGTCGAGCTCGAAGCTGGCCGCGGCCCCGCCGGGCCCCGGGGCCCGCTCCAGGACCACCACCCGGTGCCCGGCCCGGGCCGTGCGGTAGGCGGCGCCGACCCCGGCCGGCCCGGCGCCGAGGACGATCAGGTCGGCCGGGTCAGCCAGCGCCGGCCCGCGGGTAGCCGACGGTCGCCCCGCCCACGTAGTGGAGGTCGACGGTGTCGCCGGGCCGGAACTCGGGGACGTCCAGGACCCGGACCCGCACGGCCGCCCCGCCGGCCAGCCGGGTCAGGTAGATCGCGTCGTGGCCGAAGTACTGGACCGAGTCGATGGTCGCGGCCGCCCCGGCGCTGACCCGCAGCTGCTCGGGCCGCAGGAGCACGTCGACGTCGCCGCCGAGCCCGTTGCGGAGCGGCACCCGGCCGATGGCGGTGTCGGCCAGCCCGGCCGTGGCCACCCCCGGGAGCAGGTTGGCGTCGCCCAGGAACCCGGCCACGGCCCGGGAGGCGGGGGCCCGGTACAGCTCGGCCGGGGTCGCCTGCTGGACGACCCGGCCGGCCAGCATCACCGCCACCTCGTCGCCGACCACGAACGCCTCCTCCTGGTCGTGGGTGACGAACACGGCCGTGACCCCGAGGTCGGCCAGCAGCCGCTGGACCTCGGCCCGGATCTGGACCCGGAGGATGGTGTCGAGGTTGGAGAACGGCTCGTCCAGCAGCAGCACCGACGGGCGGGTGACCAGCGCCCTGGCCAGGGCGACCCGCTGGGCCTGGCCGCCGGACAGGCTGGCCGGGAGGCGGTCGCCGAAGCCGTCCAGGTCGACCAGGGCCAGGGCCTCGGCGACCCGGGTCCCGCGGCGCTCGGCCCGCGACAGGCCGTAGCCGACGTTGCCGGCCACGGTCAGGTGGGGGAACAGGGCCCCGTCCTGGAACACCATCCCGATCCGGCGTCGCTCGGGGGCCACGAAGGCCTCGGCGGCGGACAGGTCCCGGCCGTCCAGGCGGACCTGGCCGGCGTCGGGCCGCTCCAGCCCGGCGATGCAGCGCAGCAGGGTCGTCTTGCCGCAGCCGCTGGGGCCGAGCAGGGCCACCACCTTCCCGGCGGCGACCCGGAGGCCGGCGTGGTCGAGCACCCGGGTGGCCCCGAAGGCCTTGACCAGGCCCTCGACGACGAGCGCGCCGGTCGCAGCGTTGTGAGGCATGCCTAAATGCTACCGCCAGGGCGGGAACCGATCCAACCTTGACAGTATCTTGTTAAGGTTAGTAGGGTCGCCGGCATGCGCGTTGGAGATGCCGCCCGGCAGCTCGGGACCAGTGCCCGGATGCTGCGGTACGCCGAGCAGCTGGGGCTGGTCGCCCCGGCCCGCACGGCCGGCGGGTACCGCGACTACGGCCAGCGGGACCTGGCCGCGGCCGCCTTCGCCCTCGAGCTCCAGGCCCGCCACCGGGTCACCCCGGCCGCCCTGGCCTTCGGGCTCCGGGCCCTGGAGGACCCCGAGGTCGCCGGGTCGCTGCGACGCCTGGCCCGGCTGCGCGGCGGCGACGCGGCCACCGCCCTCGACTTCGAGACCGCCAAGGCCAGGCGCCTGCTCCGCCTGGCCTCGTGACCGACACGGAGGAGCTCCCGCCTTGCCAACCATGCTCAAGGACCCCGGCCTGGCCCCGGCGGGCCGGCGCAAGATCGACTTCGCGGCCAGCCGCATGCCCGTGCTGTCGGCCGTGACCGAGGAGCTGGCCCGGACCCGGCCCCTGGCCGGGCACCGGATCGCGGCCTGCCTGCACGTCACCACCGAGACGGCCAACCTCTGCCGGGCCCTGGTGGCCGGCGGGGCCGAGCTCGCCGTGTGCGCCTCCAACCGTTGTCGACCAAGGATGACGTGGCCGCGGCCATCCACGACGAGCTGGGCGCGGCCGTCTTCGACGTCCACGGGGCCGACCGGGACACCTTCTACCGGCAGGTCGCCGGGGTCCTGGCCAGCGAGCCGACCCTGGTCGTGGACGACGGGGCCGACCTCACCGCCACCATCCACACCGGCCGCCGTGACCTGCTGCCCAGGATCATCGGGGGCACCGAGGTGACCTCGACCGGGGTGCTGCGGGCCCGCAACATGGCCCGCGAGGGGGCGCTCGCCTACCCGCTGCTGGCCGTCAACGACGCCGCCACCAAGCACCTGATCGACAACCGCTACGGCACCGGCCAGTCGACCCTGGACGGCATCCTGCGGGCCACCAACGTGCTCCTGGCCGGCAAGGTGCTGGTGGTGGTCGGCTACGGCTGGTGCGGCCGCGGGCTGGCCACCCGGGCCAGGGGCATGGGCGCCCGGGTGGTGGTGTGCGAGGTCGACCCGCTCAAGGCGCTGGAGGCGGTGATGGAGGGCTACCAGGTCCTGCCGGTGGCCGAGGCGGCCCGGGTCGGGGACATCTTCGTGACCGTCACCGGCAACCGCGACGCCCTTCCCGTCGAGCACCTCCTGGCCATGCCGG
>DATABK010000343.1:0-3349 GCA_036259695.1 Actinomycetes bacterium
AGGTCAGGGTCGGGCATGGCGATCTGTTGGTCTGAAGCGCTCCGCTGCGCCATGCTGGGCTATGGTTGCACCGATTGTCGCAGCTCAGCGCGATACACGACGCAGCCGGGTCAGGGCTGACGGTCCAGGTACTGGTGCACCAGCTGGACGGCCACGGCGCCCTCGCCGACGGCCGAGGCGACCCGCTTGACCGAGCGGTGGCGGACGTCGCCGGCCGCGAACACCCCGGGGATGCTCGTCTCCAGCAGCAGCGGGGGCCGGGCCAGGGGCCAGCCGTCCGGCATCCCGCCCGGGCCGAGCAGGTCGTGGCCGGTCACGACGTAGCCGCGGTCGTCGCGCTCGACCCCGGCCAGCCACTCGGTCCGGGGCTCGCCCCCGATCATCACGAACAGGGCCGCCGCCGGCACCTCCTCCATCGTCCCGGTGTCCCGCTGCCGCAGGACCAGCCCCTCCAGCCGGTGGCCGCCGAGGCCGCCGACCACGTAGGTGCGCAGCCGCACGGCCACGTTCGGGGCCTGCTCGATCTCCTGGATCAGGTACTCGGACATGCTCTTGGCCAGGTCGGGCCCGCGGACCAGCAGGGTCACCGAAGCGGCGTACGTGGCCAGGTGGAGGGCGGCCTGGCCGGCCGAGTTGCCGGCCCCGACCACGAACACGTCCTGGGCCGCCATGGCCCTGGCCTCGGCCCCGGCCGCCCCGTAGAACACCCCGGCCCCGACCAGCGCCTCCAGCTCGGGCACGCCCAGGCGGCGCCAGGCCACCCCCGAGGCCACCACCACCGCCTCGGCCGCGACCTCGCCGCCGTCCGAGAGCCGGACCAGGCGCCGGTCCCCGTCGGTGCGCAGCCCGGTCGCCCGCTGGGCCAGGACCAGGTTGACCCCGAACAGCCAAGCCTGCTCGAGGGCCCGGTTGGCCAGGTCGCCGCCGCCGATCCCGCGGGGGAAGCCCAGGTAGTTGCGGATCATGGCCGAGGTCCCGGCCTGCCCGCCGGCTACCTGCGGCTCGACCACCAGGGTCTCCAGGCCCTCGGAGGCGGCGTAGACGGCCGCGGCCAGCCCGGCCGGCCCGGCCCCCACGATCACCAGGTCATAGGACGCGGCGGCCGGCCTGGTCCCGAACCCCAGGGCCTCGGCCAGCTCGGCGTTGGAGGGGTCGACGAACACCTGGCCGCTGTGGAACAGGACCACCGGCAGCTGTTCGCCGTCCTGGCCGGCGTCCTCCAGCAGCTTCCGGCCCTCGGCCGTGTCCGCCTGGTACCAGCCGTGGGGGATGCCCATCCGGGTCAGCATGTCCCGGAGCTCGTGCGAGCGGGTCCCCCAGCGGGGGCCCACGATCCGGATCCCCTCGAAGCTGGGCCCGCGCGACGGCACCCAGTCGGCCAGGACCTGGCTGATCGGCAGGTACAGGAACCGCTCCACCGGCAGCCACGGCTCGAACAGGTAGGTGTCGATCTGCCCGAGGGTCATGGCCCGCACGGCCGGGTTGTCCGGCGTCCACGCCCGCCGCCCGACCAGCAGCACCCGCTTGGCCGAGGGGTGCAGCTCGTGCGCCCCGAGCAGGAGGGTGACCCCGGGCAGCTCGGCCATGTGCTGCCCGGCGACGATCAGGGCGACCTCCTCGCCGTCGCTGGCCAGCGCCTCCAGGGCCTCCAGAGCCGCCGTCGGCCGCTGGGCGGTGCGGATCCGGTGGTCTGCCCCGAACCGGCGCTCCAGGTCCCGGGCCAGCGCCTCCAGCACCCGGGGGCGGTCGTCGACCAGGAACAGGATCGGCTGGCGCATGTCCACCTCAGATGGCCGACCAGCCGCCATCGGAGGGGAGGATCGCCCCGTTGACGTTGCTGGCGTCGTCGCTGAGCAGCCAGGTGATGGTGGCGGCGAGCTCGTCGGCGGAGGCCACCGGCGGGATCATGGTCTGCATGAGCGGGCCGAGGACGCCGGCGGCGTGCTGGGACCTGAAGGGCGCCTCGATGTTGGTGGCCACCGGGCCGGGGGCGACGGCGTTGGCCCGGATCCCGTCGCCCTTGTAGAACACGGCCGTGCTCTTGGTGAGGCCGTTGACCGCGTGCTTGGAGGCGGTGTAGGCGACCCCGGAGGCCGAGGCGCGCAGGCTGGCCTCGGAGGAGACGTTGACGATGGCGCCGCCGCCGGCGGCCAGCATCAGCGGCAGGACGGCCCGGGTCAGGCGCATGGGCGCGGTGACGTTGACCGCGAACACCCGCTCCCAGGTGGCGTCGTCGACCTCGGCCGGGGGCAGGAAGGCGTCCATGATCCCGGCCACATTGGCCAGGGCGTCGACCCGGTCACCGGCGGCGGCCATGATCGCCTGGAGGCCGTCGTCGGAGACGAGGTCGGCCGCCACCGGGACCAGGTCCAGGTCGGGGAACTCGGCCGCGAGCTGCTCCAGGCGGTCGGCGGCGATGTCGACGGCCACCACCCGGGCGCCCTCGCGGGCCAGGCGCAGGGCGGTGGCCCGGCCGATGCCGGAGCCGGCGCCGGTGACGACGGCCGTCCGGCCGCCGAAGCGGCCGGGGGTGAACGGCGGCTCAGGCCCGGTCGGCGCGTCGGCCTCGGGGGGGAACTCGCTGACGCTGGACATGGTGGTGGGCTCCTGGCCGGGCACGGGGCTGACGCCGTCAATTACAGCACTGGAGCGGGGGACGGCACCCGGGCGGGGTTTCCGGCGGGGCCCGCGGGGCATGGTGCAGGCGTCGGAGCGGGTCGGTTCGAGCTGGGAGGTGGCACACATGACGGTGACCCCGGACGACAGCTGGGAGGACCGGGACGAGAGCGTGACCGAGGACGTCGGGTTGCCCGAGCACGAGCGGGACGAGGGCCGCCGCCGGGCCGGGGACACCGACGAGGCCGACGCGGCCGAGGTGGCGGCGGGGGCCGACACCGGCCGGCTGGACGCCGACCTGCCCGCCCACGAGGACGACGCCCGCCGGGCCGAGGACACCGCCACCGGCGAGCTGAATCCCTGACCGGGGCCGGTCAGGGGCTGTCCTGGCCGGCCGAGCGCAGGTAGGTGGCGAGCTCGCTGAGGTCCCGGTCGCCGAGGCCGGCGGCGACGGCGGCCTGGACGACCCGGCGGTTGGTGGCCGCCTGCTCCATGGAGGAGCCGGTCTCGGCGGCCAGGGCCAGGATCAGGTCCAGGTCCTTCAAGACGAGGTCGATGCTGAAGGCCACCGGGGTCTGGCTGGGGTGCTCGAACGCCTCCCGCTTGTAGTGGACGAACGGGGCGGCGATGACGCTGGCCGCGAACACCTCGTAGGCGGTCGACCGCTCGACCCCAGCCCGCTCGGCCAGGACCAGGCCCTCGGCCAGGGCCAGGTTGAGGCCGTGCAGGACCG
>DATABK010000344.1:0-1860 GCA_036259695.1 Actinomycetes bacterium
GATGAACACGGCCTCGCCTCCCTGACAAGATCGCTGTCGGGGCCACGGTCCGCGGCCCGCGCCGCGGTGCACGCTCAGGACAGCATGAGCCGAGGCATCTAGAACGTCGTTCACTGGTTTAGAAACGATGTTCACAGTGAAGTGAACGCCGTTTCTCATGTCAAGATTTCAGGAGAGGCATGGATCGTCGACGACGGGCCGCATCCAATGGGCGGACAACGGCACCATCTGGCCAGCCCGCCACAGGTGGAGGGTCACGCTCGCTGTGGTTCGACCCGCCCGCCGACGACCACGACCGCCGTTCCCGGCTCACCCGCGAGCGGGTGGTCACCGAGGCGCTGGCCGTCATCGCCGAGGACGGCGTCCACGCTCTGACCATGCGCCACCTGGCGGCTCGCCTGGGGGTCGTCCCGGCCGCGGTCTACCGCCACGTCCGCAGCAAGCAGCAGCTCCAGGACCTGCTCCTTGACGGTGTCCTGGGCGAGATCGACTTCAACCTCGATCCCTCGCTGCCCTGGACCGAACGGCTCAAGGTCCTGTCCCACCGGCTTCGCCAGGCGCTCGAACAGCATCCCGGCGTGGCTGGAATCCTCAAGACCCGCGACCCCCTCGGACCTCACTCCCTGGCCCTGGCCGAGGCGTTGCTTGAGCCGCTGCAGGCTGCCGGGTTCCATGGCCGCGACGCCGGCCTGGCCTTCTTCCTGCTCGTCGACTACACGATCGGCTTTGCCGTCAGCGGCACCTCCACCTCCATCAACGAGCAGCGCGTCCGCGACCCGGCGACCAGAAGCCAGCTGCACCAGTTCTTCCGCTCACTCCCCCAGGATCGATTCCCCGCCCTGGTCGCCCTGGGGGAACACGTCTGGGTCGACAACCGCGACGAGCGGTTCACCGCCGGCCTGGACGCGCTGGTTGCCGGGCTGGAACATGCCCACAGCCATGGACTGCAGGACCCCCAGGGGACAATGGAGGAATGACCGACTGGTGGTCTACCGAGCGCAGCCTCTAAGCCGCGAGGAGCCTTCCCCAGCGCGGACCGCCGAGCCTGCGCGAGCCGGACAGCGCTGATCGCGTGGCAGCCACGAGCGCTCACCCACCGCTAGGGGACGTGGCAACACCCTCCAGCTCGAACACCTTTCGGATCTCGATCTCACCCGTGGCGCCGTACTCGCCGGGGTAGATCCGGGAAAGCACCTCGAACGGGGCCCGCTTGGCCCATTCCACGGCCTCGTCCATCGACCGCACCTGGAGGATCCAGTAGCCCGCGATCAGCGCCTTCGACTCGGGGAACGGCCCATCGATGACCGTGCGGTCCCCCTCAGCGAACCTGACACGCTTCCCCTCGGCGCTCGGGAGAAGCCCCGCCAGGTCCAGGAGCACTCCGGCCTTCTGCAGGTCGTCGTTGTACCTCCCCATCGCGGTCAGGAGTTCCTCGCTCGGCGTTGCCCCCGGTTCCGGATCCCCCTTGATCATCAACATCACCCGCATGTCGTGCCCCCTTCCCGGTTGCTCAGCCTCTTGGCTTGCTCTGCTCGGTCAGCCTTCTCAACTGCGTTGGCCTGACAGGACGAGGCTGGTTCCGGCCGCCCCAGACTACGGTGTGAGTCGAGGGTCCCCAGAAGGACCGAAGCCCAGCCTCGGGCTTTCATGATCCGTGCTGTTGGCTGTTCGCGAACGGGAAGGTGCGCCCGGGCGGCCGGGTCGCGGGAGTTGGCGGGCCGGATGCCTCCTCACCGCCGGTAGGTCCTGGCTCCTATGGTCGATGGCGGAAATGACCGCGAAGACCGTCTGGGGGTCGGCGGCGATCTGCAGCTCACCGTGAGCGGTTGCTGGTGGGTCCGGGTTGATCTCCATGGGCGT
>DATABK010000345.1:0-7417 GCA_036259695.1 Actinomycetes bacterium
CGAGGGGTTCGAGGGAACCCTGGAGTTCTTCCCCGAGGAGGGCAAGTACCACCTCGACGGCCACCGCAAGTGCGACGTCCGCATGGAGCCGTCCGAGACCCGCCGCAACCGCGGCCTCTGCCCGGTCTGCGGCAGGCCCCCGACCGTCGGGGTCCTGCACCGGGTCGAGACCCTGGCCGACCGCCCCGAGGGGGCCCGCCCGGCGGGCGCGGCCGGGTTCCGGAACATCCTCCAGCTCCACGAGCTGGTCGGCGAGGTCCTGGGGGTCGGCGCCAAGAGCAAGGCGGTCACCGCCGTGGTCAACGGCCTGGTCGACCAGCTCGGCCCCGAGCTCGACATCCTCGAACGGATCCCGGTGGACGAGATCGCCAAGACCGCCCCGCCCCTGGTGGCCGAGGCCATCGACCGCGTCCGCCGCGGCGCCGTCCACCGAGAGGCCGGCTACGACGGCGAGTACGGCGTCATCCGGATCTTCACCCCCGAGGAGCTGCGCAGCCCACACGGGACCGCGACGTTGTTCGAGCCCGACCCGGTGCCGGTGGCACCCGCCTCGACCAGCCCAGGCCACAGCACCCCGCCCCCGGGCGCTTGGCCCCCACCCACGCCGGAACCCCACCCACCGGTGGTTGGGGCCCCCGAACGGGAGGGTAGCCCGCGGCCGGATCTGGTGCGCGCGGCTGTCCACAACCCCTCGCCTCCCCTTGGTCCCCCGCCTTTCCCTAACCTCCCGCCTCCCCAACGTGAACCGGTGGCCGGGATCCTCAGCGGGCTCGACCCCGAACAGCGGGTTGCCGCCGGCGCGGCGCCGGGACCGCTGCTGGTGGTGGCGGGGCCGGGGACGGGGAAGACGCGGACGCTGACGCACCGGCTGGCCCATCTGGTGGTGGAGCGGGGGCTGCCGGCCGAGCGGTGCCTGGCCATCACCTTCACCCGGCGGGCGGCCGCCGAGCTCCAGGAGCGGCTGGACCAACTGGTGCCCGGGGATGCGCGGCGGATGCTGGTCACGACCTTCCATGGGCTGGGGCTGCGGATCCTCCGCGAGCAGCATGCGGCGGTGGGGCTGGGGCCCGGGTTCCGGATCGCCGACGAGGCCGAGCGGCTGGAGCTGCTGGCCGAGCTGCTGGGGTGCCCGGAGCGGGAGGCGCGGCGGCTGCTGCCCGAGCTGGCGCGGCGCAAGCGGGCCCGGGCGGTGCGGTGGCCCGACCTGGACGCCGAGCCTTCCGAGGTCGCGGGGCCGCTGGCCCGCTACGAGGCGGCCATGCGCAAGCTCGACCTGGTCGACCTGGACGACCTGCTCGCCCTGCCGGTGATGCTGCTGGCCGGGGACGCCGGCCTGGCCAGCAGGTACCGGGAGCGATTCGGGTTCGTGGCCGTCGACGAGTACCAGGACGTCGACGAGCTCCAGTACCGGCTGCTGCGGCTGCTGACGACCCCGCAGTCCAGCCTGTGCGTGATCGGCGACCCCGACCAGGCGATCTACGGCTTCCGGGGGGCCGACGTTGGGTTCTTCCTCCGCTTCACCGAGGACTTCCCGGGCGCGACCACGGTCCGGCTGACCAGGAACTACCGCTCCAGCCCGGCCATCGTGGCCGGGGCGCTCCAGGCGATCGCCCCCTCGACGCTGGTGGCCGGGCGGGAGCTGGCCGCCATGGCCGGGGCTGAGGCTCCGGCCCGGATCACCGTCCACCAGGCGGCCAGCGACCTGGCCGAGGCCGAGTTCGTCGTCCAGACGGTCGACCGGCTGCTGGGCGGCGCGTCGTTCCTGTCGCTGGACTCGGGCCGGGCCGACGGCGGGGCCGAGCACGGGCTGTCGTTCGCCGACATCGCCGTGCTCTACCGGACCGACGCCCAGTCGGGGCCGCTGGCCGAGGCGCTCGGCCGCGCCGGGATGCCGTTCCAGAAGCGCTCCCATGACCGGCTGCTCGACCGCCCGGCGGTCCGCGCCCTGGTCCGCGCCCTCCGCGACCCCGGCTCGGAACGGCACCCCGCCGGCGACCGCTCGGTGGCCGCCCGCCTCGCCGCCGCCACCGGCGGCCTCGACCAGGCCGCCGCCGCCGAGGCCCTCGACCTGCTCGCCCCCCTGGCCGCTCGGTGCCGGGACGACCTGGACCGGTTCCTGGCCGAGCTGGCCCTCGGCGACGAGGTCGACACCTGGGACCCGCGGGCGGACAGGGTGTCGCTGCTCACCCTCCACGCCGCCAAGGGGCTGGAGTTCCCGGTGGTGTTCCTGACCGGCTGCGAGGATTGGCTGCTGCCGCTACGGTTCGGGGCGGCACCGTCGGCCGAGGAGTTGGCCGAGGAGCGGCGCCTGTTCTTCGTCGGCATGACCAGGGCCCGCTCCCACCTGCTGCTCAGCCACGCCCGCCGCCGGGCCTGGCGCGGCACCGTCCGCGAGGCCGAGCCGTCCCCGTTCCTGGCCGACCTCGAGGCGGCCCTGCTCGACCACGCCCGCGTCACCGCCCGCCGCCGGCCCCAACCGGCCACCGGCGACCAGCTCTCCTTGATCTAGATCTAAGGGCTGGTCGCCTGCGGGCGTTCGTCCTTTCCCCACTCCCAGGGGAACACCGGGGTGCCGGTGGTGCCGCCCTGGTTGCCGAGGATGGTTCCGAGGAGCACGAACATCATGATGACGACCGCGAACACCAGGATCGCCAGCTGGAGGCGGATGGACCGCTTGATCTCGGCCTTGTCGGCCCGTTCGCGCGACCCGGCCCGGTGGCCGCTGGCCTTCCAGAGCTCACGCGGGGTGACGGCCGCGTACACCTTGCCGCGGCGGCGCTTGAGCTCCTCGGCGTCGAACTCGCCGGCCGCGAACGCCTGCTGGAGCAGCCGGTCGGCGTCGTGCTTGTCCTGAAGCGAGATCAGCTTGGGGCCGTCGTCCTCCTCGCCGGCGGAAGGGTCCCGCCGCTTGGTCATCGCCAACCTCCTCCCAGATCGTCCGACGCTACGATCATGGCCTGACCCGGCGGTCCTGCCAACCACCCCCATCGAGGAGCCCGCGTGCCCGTGCTCGACGCCTGCCGGCTGGTCGACCAGGCGATCCGCGACCAGCCGGCCTACGGCCACACCAGCCACCTCCGGGTCGAGGTCGACGGCCGGGCCGTCTTCGACCGGCACTACCGCGGGCCGGAGGTCGCCGACAGCTTCTCGGTGACCAAGTCGGTGGTGGCCACCCTGGCCGGGATCGCCGTGGCCGAGGGGCGGCTGGACGACCTCGACCTGCCGGTCGGCCGGGCCCTGCCCGACCTGGCGGGCACGCCGGTGGCCGGTCAGACCCTCCGCCAGCTGCTGACCATGACCCGCGGGGCCGAGACCGAGGGCCCGTTCGAGATCGACGAGGTCATGGCCCAGCCGGGCGGCTGGCTGGAGCGGATCGCGGCCGCCCCCCAGCTGGATGAGCCCGGGACCCGGTTCCGGTACGACAACGGCGGGGCCCACCTGTTCGGGGCCGCCCTGAGCGCCCTGGTCGGCATGCCCCTGTCGGCGTATGCCGAGGCACGGCTGTTCCGGCCGCTTGGCATCGGCCGGTGGCAGTGGCCGCGCGACCCCGACGGCTGGGACTACGGCGCCGGGCACCTGCGGCTGGCCGCCGACGACCTGGCCAAGCTGGGCCTGCTCTGGCTGGACGGTGGCCGCTGGCAGGGCCGCCAGCTGCTCGACCCGGGGTTCGCGTCCGAGATGGTCACCGCCCACAACGGCGGCGGCCCGCCCGAGGACCACCCCTACGGCTACCTGCTCTGGGTGGCGCCCGGCCACGTCTTCGCCGCCGGCTGGGCCGGCCAGCTGGTGGCCGCCGTCCCGGCCGCCCGGGCGGTCGTGGTCGTGACCGGCGACCCCCGCTTCGACCCCGGGCCGCCCCCGACCGACGAGCTCGGGCCCGGCTGGCGGCCGGCGGGTGAGCTGGTCACCAGGCACCTGCTCCCGGCCCTCCTGGAGGCGACGTGAACCAGCACTGGGAGCCCACCGGGACGGCCCGCGGCCGGGTGGTCCTGCTCCACGGGATGATGTCGACGGCCGCCACCTGGTGGCGGATCGGCCCGGCCCTGGCCGCCCGGGGCTGGGCGGTGGACGCCCTCGACCTGCCCGGCCACGGCGACCAGCCGCGGTCGGACCGGCCGCTGGACCTGGACATCCTGGTCGACGGCGTCGCCGGGCGCCTCGGCGGCCCGGTCGACCTGCTGGTCGGCCACAGCCTGGGCGGGGCCGTGGCCGTCGCCCTGGCCGGCCGGCAGCCGGGGGCGGCCCGCGCCCTGGCCCTCGAGGACCCGCCGAGCCGGTCGCGCGAGCAGATGACGACGGTCCTGGCCGACGGGATCGAGGCCGACGCCCGCCAGGTCCGCCGCGACCGCCGACAGCTCGTCCGCCGCGAGCGCGAGGCCAACCCGACCTGGGCCGACGAGGACGTCGAGCACTCGGTCGACGGCATCGCCGCCGCCGACACGGCCGCCCTGGCCGCCGGCCTCCGGGGCGAGCTCGCCTGGGACCTGCCGGCCATGGTCGCCGCGGTCCAGGTCCCGCTGCTGGTGCTGGCCGCCCCGCCCGGCGACGGGCTCATCGAGCACGGGGGCAGCGCCCTCCAGGGCCCGGCCCGCGCGGCCGTGCGGGCCCTCCTGCCGCCGGACCGGTTCGTGGTCCTGGACGGCGGCCACTGCCTGCACCGTGACCTCCCGGACCGGTGGCTGCAGGTGGTCGGCGGGTTCGCCGACGCCGTCCTCGGCTGATTCAGCCCGGCCCCGGGCCCTCCAGCGGGAAGGCGGCCAGGTCCTCGAACCGCGGCACCCCCGGCGCCGAGCGGTCGGCGACCAGCGACACCGACCGGGCCGTCCACGACCCGGTCAGCGGCCGTCCGGCCAGCTCCCCCGGCACCCGGCCCCTGGCCAGGACCAGGTCGGCCCGGAACGGCTGGGGGTGGGTGACCGGGACCAGCTCCTCGGTGGCCTCGAACACGACCGCGGCCAGCTCGTCGAGCCCATGGACAGGCACCCCCAGCCACTGCCCGCCGAGCCGGCGGGTCACCGGTCCGAGCCGGCAGGCCACCGCCGGCGCCCCGTTGAGCTCGGCCGCGAGCGCATCCCGGAGCGCCGGGACCAGCCGCTCGTCGACGTGCCCGAGGGGACGGAGCTTGACCAGCCACTGCTCGGGCCCCGACCAGCGCACCCCGGGCAGCGCCGGCCGCTCCAGGGCCGCGAGCAGGCCGACGACCGCGGCGGGCGGCCGGACGGCCACCGACAGGCGGGCCATGGGCCCAGTCTCCCAGCAACCGCCGGGCGCGTGCGCGCGCCGGAGCCCGGGTGCGAGGATGCGGGCATCGTCCCCGCTGGAAAGGCATCCCATGGCCAAGAGCTCCAAGGCGGCCCCGCGGGTCTCGGACCTGCTGCGGGTCCCGCCCGGCCCGGTCGACCTGAGCGCGCTCGACACCCGGGCCACGCCCGGCTTCGACGGTGGCAAGGCGGCCGGCAAGGCGGCCCTGGCCGACATCGGCGGCCGCCTGTCCGACCTCCAGGAGCGACTGCACGCCAACGGGGTCAGGGGCGGGACCCAGCGGGTGCTGCTGGTCCTCCAGGGCATGGACACCTCGGGCAAGGGCGGCGTGCTCCGCCATGTCGTCGGCCAGGTCGACCCCCAGGGCTGCGAGATCACCTCGTTCAAGGCCCCGACCTCCGAGGAGCTGGCCCACGACTTCCTCTGGCGGATCCGCCACCGGCTCCCCGGGCCGGGCAAGCTCGGCGTGTTCGACCGCTCCCACTACGAGGACGTGCTGGTCGTCCGGGTCCACAACCTGGTCCAGCGGCAGACCTGGAGCCGGCGGTACGCGGCCATCAACCGGTTCGAGGCCCGCCTCGTCGACGACGACATCCGGGTGGTCAAGGTGTTCCTGCACATCTCCAAGGAGGAGCAGCGCCAGCGGCTGCTGGCCCGGCTCGACAACCCGGCCAAGCACTGGAAGTTCAACCCCCGCGACGTCGACGAGCGGGCCTTCTGGGCCGGCTACCAGGAGGCGTACGCGGCCGCTCTGGAGCGCTGCAACAGCGACGTCGCCCCCTGGTACCGGGTCCCGGCCGACCGCAAGTGGTACCGCGACTGGGCGATCGCCAGCCTGCTCGTCGAGCAGCTGGAGGACATGAAGCTGGACTGGCCCAGGGCCGACTTCGACGCGGAGGAGCAGCGGGCCCGGCTACTGGCCGACGCCTGAGCGGCCGGCCGGGACGAGGAGGGAGGCAACCTGGCGAACACGGCCGTTCCCGAGCGTATCCGCTGGGCGGTGGAGGTCCTGGCCCCCGCCCCGGACGACCACCTCCTGGAGATCGGCTGCGGCCCCGGGGTGGCGGTCGCGGCCATCTGCCCGCGGCTGGCCGGGGGCCGGATCGTGGCCATCGACCGGTCGGCCACCGCCATCGCCCGGGCCGCCAGGCGCAATGCCGCCTGCATGGCCGCCGGCCGGGCCGCCCTGTACACCGTCGCCCTCGAGGACCTGCGCCCCGCCGACCTGGCCGGGGCCGGGCGCGGGTTCGACACGGTCTTCGCCATGAATGTCAACCTGTTCTGGGTCCGCTCCCCGGCCCGGGAGCTGGAGCTGATCCGATCGCTTCTGCGGCCCGGGGGGAGGCTGGCGCTGTTCTACGGCTACGGCACGCCCGGGCAGCAGGCGGCCGCGGTCCCCCGGGCCCTGCTCGCCCACCTGGCCGCCGGCGGGTTCGCCAGCGAGGTCCGGACCGGCCCGTCGGTCGCCGGGGTCGTGGCCCGGCCGGTCAGGTGAGGTCGAGGCCGGCGCCGCGGAGGCCCTCGCGGCCGGGGTGGACGAGGGGGTTGGCGGCGGTGTCGTGCCGGGTGTACCAGCCGGCGCGGATGTGGTCGAGCCAGCCGCTCCCCCTGGTGTAGCCGGGGACGTCGATGTGGGGCTCGAACGGCTTGACGTCCAGGACCGGGGTGCCGTCGAGCAGGTCGACGCCGGTGAAGTCGACCTCGTGGCCGCGGACGGCCACCACCCGGACCAGGCTGATGGCGAGGTAGTTGGGGCGCACGGGGGCGCGGGTGGCGAACACCCCGACCCGCTGGCCGGTGTCCTGGAGCAGGAACGGCACCGGGCGGAGCCGCTCGCCGGTGAACGGGCGGGTGCCGCGGCCGTCGGCCTCTCAGATCCGGTCCAGGAAGCAGATCAGGTGGGCGTAGTCGAACCCCTCCAGCCCGTCCAGGGCGTCGGCGTACCGCTCCTCGACGACCAGCCGGCCGGGCTCGCGGGGGTTGCGGTGGGTCTGGATCGGGGTGTCCTCCATCCGGCGGTAGGCGGTGCGGACGTGGCCGATCGGCTGGAGCTCGATCGGCTGGGCGGCCGGTGGCATGGCGGTCTCCTGGGGTCAGGCGGGGTAGACGGTGACCTCGGTGGCTTTCACGCTAGCCCAGACCGGGCCGCCGTCGG
>DATABK010000346.1:0-8142 GCA_036259695.1 Actinomycetes bacterium
TGGTCCTGCACCCCGACGAGCAGGTACGGCTGGAGGTCCTGCCCGACAACCCGGTGATCGAGAGCGTCGACGGCCGGGCCGCCCGTGAGCTGCCTCCGGGCGCCGTCGTCGAGGTCCGCCGGGGGCGCTACGATGCCCTGCTCGTCCGGATCGAGCGGGCCGACTTCTACCGCCTGGTCCGCTCCAAGTTCCGCCTGGCCGACCCCGCCGCCACCGACTCGGTCTGACCCTGTGGACGCCACCAGGCTCCGGGTGGTCCAGGCGGGCTAGAATCGCAGGTGATGTTAGCCGAGCTTCGCATCCGCGACCTCGGGGTCATCGATGATGCCCGCCTCGAGGTCTCGGCCGGCCTCAACGTGCTCACTGGCGAGACCGGCGCCGGCAAGACCATGGTCGTCGACGCCCTCGCCCTGCTGCTCGGGGGGCGGGCCGACCCCGGCGCGGTCCGGGCCGGCCGGCCCGCCGCGCTGGTCGAAGGCCGTCTCCGCACCGGCGACGACGGCCAGGTCGCGGCCGCCCTGGAGAGCGCCGGGGTCGAGGACGAGGACGGCGAGGTCGTGGTCGCCCGCCAGGTCCTGGTCGAGGGCCGCAGCCGCGCCCAGCTCCAGGGCCGCATGGCCACCGTCGCCGCCGTCGCCGACGTCGTCCGGCCGCTGGTCGAGGTCCACGGCCAGCACGAGTTCCAGGACCTTCTCCGCCCCGGGGTCCAGCGCGACCTGCTCGACCGCTTCGCCGGCGACGCCGTCCTCGGCCTCCGGGCGACCTTCGCCGCCGGCTGGCGGCGCCTGCGGGCCGTCACCCGCGAGCTCGACGACCTCGCCACCAGGGCCCGGGAGCGCGAGCGGGAGATCGACCTGCTCCGCCACCAGCTGGAGGAGATCGACGCCGCCCAGGTCCGGGTGGGGGAGTCGGCCGAGCTGACCGCCGAGGCCGAGCGGCTGGAGCACGCCGAGGCCCTCCAGCAGGCGGCCGCCCTCGCCCACCAGTTCCTGGAGGGGGACGAGGACGCCGGGGCGGCCACCGCCCTTGGCGCGGCGGCCCGGGCCATCCAGGGCCCCGGCGGGCACGACCGGGCGCTCGGCGAGCTGGCCGAGCGGGCCCAGGCGCTGGCCGCCGAGGTCGACGACCTCGCCTCCAGCCTGCGCGCCTACGCCGAGGCGGTGCTGGTCGACCCGGGCCGCCTCGAAGAGGTCAACCAGCGCATGGCTCGGCTCCGCGACCTGGAGCGCAAGTACGGGGATGACGAGGCGGCCGTGCTCGCCTTCGCCGCCGAGGCCGCCGACCGGCTGGCCGAGCTGGAGGGTGGGACGCTGCGCTCGGAGGCCCTGGAGGCCGAGGCGGCCACGCTCCGGCGTGACCTGGCCGGCACCGGGGCCGCCCTGACCGCCGCCCGGCAGGAGGCGGCGGCCCGCCTCGGCGAGGCCATCCGGGTCGAGCTGGCCGACCTGGCCATGCCAACCGCCCAGGTCGTGATCGCGGTCGAGCAGGACCCCGACGACGCCGGCCTGGAGGTCGACGGCCGCTGCCTGGCCGCGACCGAGGACGGCCTCGACCGGGTCGACTTCCGGCTGGCCGCCCATCCGGGCGCGCCCCTGCGTCCGCTCGGCCGGGCGGCGTCGGGGGGCGAGCTGTCCCGGGTCATGCTGGCCCTGCGGGTCGTGCTGGCCGGGGTCGACCGCACCCCGACCCTGGTCTTCGACGAGGTCGACGCCGGGGTCGGGGGCCGCACCGCCGCCGCCGTCGGCCGCCGCCTGGCCCAGCTGGCCCGCCGCCACCAGGTGCTGGTCGTCACCCACCTGCCCCAGATCGCCGCCCACGCCGACCGCCACTTCACCGTCGAGAAGCGCTCGGCCGAGGACACCACCAGCACCGACGTCCGCCTGCTGGACGACGCCGGCCGGGTCGGGGAGCTGTCGCGGATGCTGGCCGGCATGGAGGGCTCCGGCCTGGCCCAGGCCCACGCCGAGGAGCTGCTGGCTGCGGCCACCGCAGCCAAGAACGGCGTCGATCCGGTCGCTGCTGAACGGATCACAACCGGGGCCAAGAACGGCGGTGACGGCCCATGAGGTTGCGGCCGCCATGGTCTGGGCGCGAGCCCCCGCCCGCCCCCGAGCCGACCGGGCTGTCCGGCCCGGCCCGGCTCGACAAGCGGACCAAGAACCTGGTCAAGCGGCTCAAGCCGGGGGACGTGGCCGTGATCGACCACCTCGACATCGACCGGGTGGCCGCCGAGACCCTGGTCGAGAAGGCCCCGGTGGTGGTGGTCAACGCCGCCCAGAGCATCTCCGGGCGCTACCCCAACGCCGGCCCGGCCATCCTGGTCGAGGCGGGCATCCCCCTGCTCGACGCCGTCGGCCAGGCCGTGTTCGAGCTTGCCGAGGGCACCCAGGTCGAGGTCGATCCCGACGGCGTCGTCCGCGCCGACGGGAACGAGGTGGCCCGCGGCGAGTGGCTCCACCCCGAGGACGTCCGCAAGCGGATGGACGCGGCCAAGGACAACCTGGCCACCGCCCTGGAGGACTTCACCCTCAACACCCTGTCCTACGTCCGCCGCGACCGCGACCTGCTGCTGGAGGGGCTCGAAGTCCCGGCCCTCAAGACCCGGCTACGGGACCGGCACGTGCTGGTGGTGGTCCGCGGCCATGACTACAAGAAGGACCTGTCCACCCTGCGCGGGTACATCCAGGAGTTCCGGCCGGCCCTGATCGGGGTCGACGGCGGCGCCGACGCCCTGCTCGAGGTCGGCCTCAAGCCGGACGTCATCCTGGGGGACATGGACTCGGTCACCAACGAGGCCCTGACCTCGGGGGCCGAGATCGTCGTCCACGCCTACCCCGACGGCCGCGCCCCCGGCAAGGAGCGGGTCGAGGCCCTGGGGCTGGAGCCGCTGGTCCTGCCCGGCGCCGGGACCAGCGAGGACATGGCGATGCTGCTCTCCTATGAGTCCGACTGCGACCTGATCGTGGCCGTGGGCAGCCACGCCAGCATGGTCGAGTTCCTCGACAAGGGCCGGCCGGGGATGGCCTCGACCTTCCTGACCCGGCTCAAGGTCGGCCCCAAGCTGGTGGACGCCAAGGGCGTGAACCGGCTCTACCGCCAGGGGGTGCGCCGCAGCGACCTGATCTTCCTGGTCGTGGCCGCCCTGGCCGCCATGCTGGTCATCTCACTCGTCGCCGAGCCGGTTAGGCTGGTCTGGAGCGACCTGTTCGAACTGCTCCAGGTCTTCTTCAACCGGGTCCGGTCATTGTTCGTCTGACAGGTGGGGGGAACGGCCCGTTCCTCCGCGGAGGTGTGCCCGTCGTGATCAGCCTGCGCTACCACATCGTGTCGCTGGTGGCCGTGTTCCTCGCCCTGGCCCTCGGCATCGTGGTCGGCAGCACCGTGCTCCAGGAGGGGACGGTCTCGGTCCTGCGCGCGACCAGCGAGCAGGTCCGCCAGCAGAGCGAGCGCAACAGCCGCGAGAATGTGGCCCTGAAGCAGGACCTCTCCCGTCTGCAGAGCTTCGGGGCCACCGTCCTGCCCGAGCTGGTCGAGGACCGGCTCAAGGGCCGCTCGGTCGTGCTGGTCGACACCGACAAGGTCGACAGCGGCCTGCGCGACAGCGTCCGCAAGGTCCTGGAGGACGCCGGGGCCCGCGTCGACGGACAGATCACCTTCGCCGACGAGCGGCTCGCCCTCGGTGCCGACGCCGACCGGCAGGCCATGGCCCGGCTGCTGGCCGTCGACGACGGCGGCACCCCCGAGGTCCTCCGCGGCGAGCTGGTCAAGAAGCTGGCCGCCCGCCTGGCCACCTCGACCGCGCTGCCCCAGGAGGACGGCCGGCGGGCCTCCGACATGCTCACCGGCCTCCAGGACGCCGACTTCCTGGCCGACCTGAAGCTCACCCGGTCCCTGGCCGCCGGCAGCGACCCGTTCCCCCGCCAGGGCTCGATGTTCGTGCTGCTCGGCCCGTCGGCCACCGCCACCGCGGCGGTGGCCCCGAACTCCTTCCTGGTCCCCCTGGCCGAGCAGGTCTCGGACCAGGCCGGCGGCCCGGTGGCCGGGGGCGAGGCGGCCGCCGTCCCCGAGCAGACCTCCTGGATCCTGGCCCTGCGCGACAACCGGGCGGTCAGCCGCCGGGTCTCCGGCATCGACTCGGTCGACACCGTCTACGGGCAGCTCGCCCTGGTCGAGACCCTCGAGGGCAGGCTCCAGCAGCTCCCCGCCGGCCAGTACGGCGTCAAGGCCGGCGCCTCCGGCCTCCTCCCCGAACGGACCGAGGGCTCGTGACCGCGGATGACCGCCGGCCTTCCGGGGCGGTGCTGGCGCTGGTCCCGGCCAAGGACGAGGCCGACCGCGTGGGGGCGACGGTGCGGGCGTTGCGGCGGCTCCCCGGGGTGGCCGAGGTGCTGGTGGTGAGCGACGGGTCGACCGACGCCACCGCCGCCAGGGCCCTGGAGGCCGGGGCCCACTGCCTCGACCTGCCCCGCAACCTCGGCAAGGGCGGCGCCCTCAACGCCGGCCTGGCCGCCCTGATGGGCCGGGTCGCCGAGCGGCTCAGCCCCGAGCCGGCGGCGCTGCTCCTGGCCGACGCCGACCTGGCCGAGACCGCGGCCCGGCTCGACCGCCTCCTCACCCCGGTCCTGACCGGCGAGGCCGACCTGGCCATCGCCGACCTGCCCGCCCAGCGGGGCGCCGGCGGGTTCGGCGTCGCCATGGGCCTGGCCCGCCGCGGCATGGCCCGGGCCACCGGCCGCACCATGGCCGAGCCCCTGTCCGGCCAGCGCGCCGTCCGCTGGGAGGCCCTCCCGGCCCTCCTCCCCTTCGCCCCCGGCTTCGGGGTCGAGGTCGCCATGACCATCGACGCCGTCCGCGCCGGCCTCCGCGTCGTCGAGGTCGAGGTCGACCTCCACCACAACGCCACCGGCAGGGACCTCTCCGGCATCCTCCACCGCGCCCGCCAGGCCCGCGCCATCACCCGCGAGCTCACCCGCCGCAAAGCGTGGCGCCCGGGCCCCAACGGCCAGACCACGCCGCCCGACACCGGGGCACCCGCCGGCGAGGGCCCTGGTCGCCCCGCCCGCGCCACGCCTCCCGAAGCGGAGGCGCCCGCCGGCAAGGGCCCTGGTGGCGGGGCCCCCGATCGGGAGGGTAGCCGACCCGGGCAGGGGGGTGGGGGCGAGCTTCCACAGCCCCCCGATCGGCCCCCCGGGGAGCCCCCCGACCGGCCTCCCGACGAGCCTCCCGAGGAGGCCTGATGCGAGCGCTGCCGGTGGCGTTGTTCGGGGTGCTGGTCGGGTGGGGGGTCGGGATGTGGGCGGCGCCGCAGGTGCTGGCCGGGCTGGCCGGGTCCAGTCTGGCCAGGGTGAACTACCGGCAGCGGCAGGTGGTGGCCGGGCTCGGGCTCCTGCTGGTGCTGGGACTGCTGGTGTGGGCGGCGCCGCTGGCGGTGGTTGCGCGGGTCGATCCGCTGCGGGCGGCCAGGGCCGGGCTGGTGGCGCCGTCGGGGCTGGCGGTGGTGGTGGCCGGGCTGGCCTTCCTGCTGCTCGGGCTGGCCGACGACCTGATCGAGGACCAGGGGGGGAACCGCGGGTTCCGCGGGCACCTGCGGGCGCTGGCCTCCGGGCGGCTCACCGGCGGGGGGATCAAGCTGCTCGGCGGGGCGCTGGCCGGGCTGCTGGTGGCGGGCCTGGGCACCCCGGGCGACCGGCCGGCCTGGGGGGTCCTGCTGGGCGGGCTGGTGGTCGCCTCGGCGGCCAACACCGCCAACCTGCTCGACCTGCGCCCCGGCCGCTGCGCCAAGGTGTTCCTGCCCCTGTGGGTGGTCGGCTGCCTGGTCGACCCGGGCGGCGGCGCCTGGTCGGCCGGGCTGGCCGGGGCCGCCTTGGCCGCCCTCCCCTTCGACCTGCGGGAGGAGGGGATGCTCGGCGACGCCGGCGCCAACGCCCTCGGGGCCGTGGTCGGCGCCCTGCTCCTGGCCGGCCCGATGTGGCTGCTGGGGGCGGCCGCGGCCGTCCTCCTGGCCCTCCAGCTGGCCTCCGAGCGGGTCTCGTTCACCCGGGTGATCGAGTCCAACCGGGTGCTGCGCGCCGCCGATAGGCTCGGCCGGAGGATGTGAGCTGTTGCCGGTGGGCTGGCTTCACGCGGTCCCTGATCCATGTGGGGGAGCTCGCTCCCCCCACGGCCCCCCAAATGCGCCTGTGCCATGGGAACCGGGACGTACACGCAGCCTTCACGGAGGCCTCCCGCATTCGTGCTACGCTGGCATCCCGGAGGGCCCGCAGACGGCCGGGTGGCCAGGGGAAGGAGCACCCGGTCCCCCCGATGGGCCCAAGGGGGTCAAGCACCTTGGCGAAGCACATCTTTGTGACGGGCGGGGTCGCCTCGTCGCTCGGCAAGGGTCTCACCGCAGCCTCGCTCGGACGCCTGATGAAGGCGCGGGGGCTGCGCGTCACCATGCAGAAGCTGGATCCGTACATCAACGTCGATCCAGGCACCATGAACCCGTTCCAGCACGGCGAGGTCTTCGTCACCGACGACGGCTGCGAGACCGACCTCGACCTCGGCCACTACGAGCGCTTCATCGACGAGAGCCTCTACCGGGACTCCAACGTCACCACCGGAGCCATCTACTCGACGGTGATCGCGGCCGAGCGCCGCGGCGAGTACCTGGGCGACACCGTCCAGGTCATCCCGCACATCACCAACGAGATCAAGGCCCGCATCCTGCGGGTGGCCGAGGACGCCGACGTGGTCATCACCGAGGTCGGCGGCACCGTCGGCGACATCGAGTCGCTGCCCTTCCTGGAGGCGATCCGCCAGCTCCGCCACGACGTCGGGCGCGAGCACGTGGTCTTCGTGCATGTCTCCCTGGTCCCCTACATCGGGCCGTCGGGCGAGCTGAAGACCAAGCCGACCCAGCACTCGGTCCGCGAGCTGCGCTCGCTCGGCATCCAGCCGGACGCGATCGTGTGCCGCACCGACCGGCCGATCACCGACGCCCTCAAGCGCAAGATCTCCCTGCTGTCCGACGTCGACGTCGAGGCGGTCGTCTCCGCCCCCGACGCCGAGTCGATCTACGAGATCCCGCTGGTCCTGCACGCCGAGGGCCTGGACGCCTACCTGGTCCGGCACCTGCGCCTGGAGGACAGGGCCACCGCCGCGCCCGACCTGGCCGAGTGGCGCGCCCTGGTCGAGCGGATCCGCAGCCCCCGCCGCAAGGTCCGCGTCGCCCTGGTCGGCAAGTACATCAACCTGCCTGACGCCTACCTGTCGGTGACCCAGGCCCTCCAGCATGCCGGGTTTCACCATAAGGTAGAGGTTGAGGTGGTCTGGTGTGCTTCCGACGAGCTCGAGGACCCGCAGGCCCGCAAGGTGCTGGAGACGGTCGACGGGGTGCTGGTGCCTGGCGGCTTCGGAATCCGGGGGGTCGAGGGCAAGGTCGAGGCGATCCGCTTCGCCCGCGAGCGCCGCGTGCCCTACCTGGGCATCTGCCTTGGCCTGCAGACGGCGGTGATCGAGATCGCCCGCAACCTGGCCGGCCTGGCGGGGGCCAACTCGAGCGAGTTCGAGGCCGACACCCCCTACCCGGTGATCGACCTGCTGCCCGACCAGCGCCGGGTCGCCGACAAGGGCGGCACCATGCGCCTCGGCCTCGACCCGTGCCGCATCCTCAAGGGCACGCGGGCCGAGCAGGCCTACGGGGACGGGCTGGTGTTCGAGCGGCACCGCCACCGCTACGAGGTCAACAACCGGTTCCGGCGGCGGCTGGAGGAGGCCGGGCTGGTCTTCTCCGGGACCTCGCCCGACGGCCGCCTGGTGGAGATGATCGAGCTGCCCGACCACCCGTGGTTCGTGGCCGGCCAGTTCCACCCCGAGTTCAAGAGCCGCCCGGACAGGCCGCACCCGCTGTTCCGGGACTTCGTGGGGGCCGCGATCGCGCACGCGTCCGAGGGCGCCGAGGTCGACCTGACCGAAACCCGCATCTGAACAGAAGGTAGGGTCTTCCACATGCGAGTGGGGATCCCGCGCGAGCTCAAGGACAACGAGTACCGCGTAGCGATCACGCCTGCGGGTGTACGCGAGCTCGTCGTCGGCGGGCACGAGGTCTTCATCGAGCACGATGCCGGCCGCGGCTCCTCGATCACCAACGACGAGTTCGAG
>DATABK010000347.1:0-8608 GCA_036259695.1 Actinomycetes bacterium
GGCGCTGCCCACGGCCCGCGATCCGCTGCTGGAGGCCGTGGATCTGCACGGCGCCCACGACTTCCGCCACACCTTCGCGACCTGGCTGGAGGACGCCGGCATCCCGGCCCGGGTCATCGACGAGGTGATGGGCCATGAGGCCACCAGCCGCACCGGCCAGCAGCGCGGCAGCGCCATGGGCGCCCACTACCGGCACACCACCCCCGAGATGGCCGCCCGTATCGCCGCCGCGATCGAGCAGCGCCTCAGGGTGGTGCTGGAGGTCGCTGAGCAGGCCCTTGAGACCCAGCCGAGCCGCTCAACACAGAGAGTGTTCTAGCGGTCACGGGCCGCGTTTTCTGGCAAATCTCTGGCAAATGGCGCTCAGAGTGGAGGGAGAAGATGCGTTGTGCCTGGTGGAGCTGAGGGGATTTGAACCCCTGACCCCTTGCATGCCATGCAAGTGCTCTGCCAGCTGAGCTACAGCCCCGGAAGGGGTGACTATAGCGAGCGATCCTGGTCGGCTGCAAAGGTCAGCGGATGCGGAGGTCGACGCCGAGGAGGACCAGGGGCCAGAGGAAGATGGCCAGGAGGGCGGAGAGGACGAGCTTGACCAGGCGGATGCCGATGTAGTCCTCGGCGAAGGCGATGTAGATGCCGACCAGGATGTAGATGAGGCCGAGGAGGCTGAATCTTCGGCGGACCACGGTGCGCGCTCCTTAACCCCCCTGCCGGACGCCTGGCAGGGTAGTGTGCGCCCGGGAGGACCGGCTGGGCAAACTGGGTGAAATCAGACGGTGACCAGGCTGCCGACCTCGTCGCTGCGGGCGACGACGGGGGCGTCGCGCCAGAGGCGTTCGAGGTCGTAGTAGGCCCGCTCCTCCTCGAGGAAGACGTGGACGACGAAGTCCACGAAGTCCAGGAGGACCCAGCGCGCCTCGCGCTCTCCCTCGCGGCGCAGGGGCCGGGCACCTTCGGCGCGGCAGGCGCGTTCGACCTCTTCGGCGATGGCGCGGACCTGCCGGTCGCTGTTGCCCGAGCAGATGACGAAGTAGTCTGAGATCACCAGCGGCTCGGAGACGTCGAGGACGATGACGTCGCGGGCCTGCTTGGAGGATGCCGCCGATGCGGCGGTGAGTGCGAACTCGAGGCTGGTCGGCAGGGGCGAGCTCCTGATCTCGGGTACGGTCTGGCACCTCTACGGTAGCGAGCCGGGAGGCGGCGCGCACCTGGTAGATCTCATTGGGTATCACCGC
Organism: Actinomycetes bacterium; assembly: GCA_036259695.1. GTDB lineage: Bacteria > Actinomycetota > CALGFH01 > CALGFH01 > CALGFH01 > CALGFH01. The sequence goes on from DATABK010000347.1 coordinate 1,236, forward strand.
CCGCCGGCGGCTCACCGGCTGGGTCGGGGCCGGACGGGGCCCGGTAGAGGCCGTGCTTGTGGATGTAGCGGGCGACGCCGTCGGGCACCAGGTACTGGATCGGAGCGCCGCGGGCGACCCGGGCCCGGATGTCGCTGGAGGAGATGGCCAGGGCCGGGATGTCCATGCGGTGGACCCGGCCGGCCGCGCCCGGCACCTCGCTGACCAGGCGCTCGAGGTCGAAGCTGGGCCGGGTGGCGGCGATGAACTCGGCCAGGGCGAGGACCTGGTCGGGCTCCTTCCAGGTGAGGATCTGGAGCACGGCGTCGGCCCCGGTGATGAAGAACAGGCGGGTGCCGGCAGGGCCCTCGGCCCGGAGCCGGCGCAGGGTGTCGACGGTGTAGGTCGGGCCCTGGTGGTCGATCTCCAGCCGGCTGACCGTGAAGGCCGGGTTGGAGGCGGTGGCGATCACGGTCATGAGGTAGCGGTCCTCGGCCGGGCTGACCCCGACCGGCTTCTGCCACGGCCTGCCGGTGGGCACGAACACCACTCTGTCCAGGTCGAACTGCCAGCGCGCCTCCTCGGCGGCCACGAGGTGGCCGTGGTGGATGGGGTCGAAGGTGCCACCCATGACCCCGATGCGCAGGCTCATGAGCGCGGAGTGTAGCGTCCTCCCCCACCGGTCCTCGTGCACGGTCGCTGGAATCGAGCATCGTGGGCGGCTACGCTACTGCCAAGGTCGGCAGGGACGTCCCCGGACGGCGTTTCTGCTTGGATTCGTCGGGTAAGGTCTGCGCAGGTCAGCAGGGTGTCCCGAGCGGCCGCCCTGCCGACAGGCCAGCCCGACCCGGGTGGAGGGAGAGCGACGCATGGCGCGCATCGAGTTGCAGGATGTGTCCAAGGTCTACACCGGTGGGGTCCGGGCGGTGAACGCGCTCACCCTGGACATTCCCGATGGGGACTTCATGGTGTTCGTCGGCCCCTCGGGGTGCGGCAAGAGCACGGCCCTGCGGATGGTGGCCGGGCTGGAGGACATCACCGAGGGCGAGATCCGCATCGGGGACCGGGTGGTGAACGACATGCCGCCCAAGGACCGCGACATCGCCATGGTGTTCCAGAACTACGCCCTGTACCCCCACATGACGGTCGAGGACAACCTGGCCTTCGGCCTCCAGCTGCGCAAGACGCCCAAGGAAGAGCAGAAAAAGCGGGTCGCCGAGGCGGCCAAGATGCTCGCCCTGGAACCGTTCCTCAAGCGCAAGCCGGCGGCGTTGTCCGGTGGCCAGCGCCAGCGGGTGGCCATGGGCCGGGCGATCGTCCGGAATCCCCAGGCGTATCTGATGGACGAGCCGCTGTCCAACCTGGACGCCAAGCTGCGAGTCAGCATGCGGGCCCAGCTGGCCTCGCTGCACGAGCGGCTGGGGGTGACGACCATCTATGTGACCCACGACCAGATCGAGGCCATGACCCTGGGCAGCCGGGTGGCGGTGCTCAAGGACGGGGAGTTGATGCAGGTCGACACCCCCCAGATGTTGTTCGACGCCCCGGACAACCTGTTCGTGGCCACCTTCATCGGCAGCCCGGCGATGAACCTGTCGGAGGCCCGGCTGGTCCGGGACCAGGGGCCGGCGCTGGTGTTCGCCGACCACAAGGTTCCCCTCCCCGCCCAGCTGGTCAGCGAGCGCCAGGGGCTGGACGGCTACTTCGACCGGCCGCTGATCATCGGGCTGCGCCCCTCCAGCCTGGAGGACGCCAACTTCGCCAACCAGGACTGGCCCCGGATCAAGGGGGAGGTCGCGGTCACCGAGGAGCTCGGCTCGGAGGTGAACGTGATCTTCCACATGGCCGCCCCCCAGGTGCATCACGACATCATGATCGCCAAGTTCGACAAGGCGGCCAAGGACGAGGTCGAGGCCGAGGAGCTGGCCGGGGAGGGCCAGAGCCTGTGGACCGCCCGGGTCAACCCCAAGACCCAGGCCAAGGTCGGCCGCAGCGTGGATCTGGCCGTGGACACCAGCGGCTTCCACTTCTTCGACCTCGACAGCGGCCAGGCCATCGGCCGCGTCACCGAGGGCGAAGGCGCCCGAGGACGACGGGAAGCCAGGACCGACGACGGCAGCTCGAGGACCGGAGCAACAGAAGTGGGTCCGGACACGACGTGACCCGCGTCGCCTTTCTCGGGCTCGGACGGATGGGCGCCCCCATGGCGGGGCGCCTTTCCGATGCTGGGCATGACCTGGTCGTCTGGTCGCGAACGAAGGCGCATGCCGAGGCGCTGGCCGGCCGGGCCGAGGTGGCGGGCTCCCCCGCCGACGCCGGGTCCAAGGCGCAGGTTGCCATCACCATGCTGACCGACGGCGGGGCGCTGGAGGAGGTCGTGCTCGGACGGGACGGCCTCGCCGACGGCCTCGGGTCGGGAAGTCTCCTGATCGACATGTCGACCACAGGACCGGCACCGGCCCGGAAGGTGGCCGAGGTGCTGGAGGACCGGGGTGTCGGGTTCGTCGACGCCCCGGTGGCGGGCTCGGTCGGCCCGGCCGCCGAGGGCACGCTGGCCGTGATGGTCGGCGGGTCGGATGAGGCGGTGGGGCGGGCACGGCCACTGCTGGAGGTCCTCGGCGACCCGGAGCGGACCTGGCACGTCGGCCCGGTCGGGGCCGGGCAGGCGGCCAAGCTCATGGTGAACCTGGTGCTGGGCGGCGTGACGGCCGCGGTCGCGGAAGGGTTCACCCTGGGGCGGCTGCTGGGGCTGTCGCCCGACGTCGCCCTCGACGTCCTGGAGGGCGCCTCGGTGGCCACCCAGACGGTGCGGTCCAAGCGGGACAAGCTGGTCAGCGGCGACTACGGCGACCCCGGGTTCCGGCTGGCCCTGATGCACAAGGACCTGCGCCTTGCCCTGGACGCGGCGCGGGTCGCCCGGGCCAGCCTGCCCGCGACCGAGCGGGTCGCCGAGCTGTACGCCGGCGCCAAGGGCCGAGGCCTCGCCGACCAGGACTACGCGGCCGTCGCCGCCTACCTGGCCAGCATGGCCCCACGGCTGGAAGCTGAGCCGTCGGAGGGTTAGGCCAGCCGGGGTCGGGCCAGCCGAGGTTCGGCTACCGTGCCACCGTGACCGGCCAGCGATCGTCCGGGCGGTCGGCACGGGGCGCGGGAGCAAGCCGAACCGGGAGGCAAGAAGGACATGACCGATCAGGCGGTGACACCGGCGCAGAGCCCGCAGTCGCCAACCCCGGGATCCCAGCCCGCTTCCCCCGCGGTGTTGTATCTGGTGCCGCACACCCATTGGGATCGGGAGTGGTACGAACCGTTTCAGCGGTTCCGGTTGCGGCTGGTCGACATGGTGGACGGGGTGCTCGACCGGGCCGAGGCCGACCGGCGCTTCTGCTTCACCTTTGATGGACAGACGGCCATGCTCGAGGACTACCTGGAGATCCGGCCGGAGGCGGAGGCGCGGATCCGGGCCCTCGTCGCGACCGGGCAGCTGGCTGTCGGGCCGTGGCGCATCCTGTCCGACGAGTTCCTCGTGTCGGGTGAGACGCTGGTCCGGAACCTCGAGGCCGGGGTGGCCCGGGCCGAGCGGTTCGGGCGGCTCATGGCGGTCGGGTACCTGCCCGATGAGTTCGGGCACGCGGCCCAGGTCCCGCAGCTGCTGCGGCTGGCCGGGTTCGGGCACGCCGCCGTCTGGCGCGGGGTGCCGGCGGCCGTGGACCGTCACGTGTTCCGGTGGAGCGCCCCTGACGGCTCCAGTGTGCGGACCGAGTACCTGATCGGCGGGTACGGCAACGCGGCCGGCCTGTTCGCCTATCCGGACGTGGCCGTCGCCGGGGGGAGGCTGCTGGAGCGGCTGGCGCCGTATTTCGGGGACGGGCCGGTGCTGGCCATGTACGGCACCGACCATGCCGCTCCCGTGCCCGACCTTGTGGACGTGGTCGACGAGATCAATCGAAGGCAGGACCGCTACCAGGTCCGGCTCGGGACGCTGGCCGGCTACGTCCTCGACGAGACGGCCGGTGACGACGGCCAGCTACCAAGCTGGCAGGGCGAGCTGCGGTCGAGCGCACGGGCCAACATCCTGATGGGGGTGATCTCGGCCCGGGTCGGTCTCAAGGCCGCCTGCACCCGGGCCGAGCGGCTGCTGGCCCGCTACGCCGAGCCGCTCCAGGCGCTGCACGGGACCGGGTGGCCTGGGGAGTTCCTGGAGCTGGGCTGGCGGCGGCTGGTGGAGTCCTCCGGGCACGACTCGATCACCGGGTGCGGGGCCGATGCCGTCGCCGACCACGTGGCGGTGCGGCTGGGCGAGGCGGCCCAGATCGGCTCTGGACTGGCCGAACGGGTCGCGGCCGAGGTGGCCGCCCGGGTGCCGAGAGGCGCGGTGGCGTTGCTCAACCCGTCGCCGTTCGACCGCGCCGGCTTGGGCGACCTCGACCTGGCCGTGCCCGGGGACTGGGAGGAGGTCGCGCTCGAGCTGGCCGACGGGCGGCTGGTCGCCACCCAGGAGGTGCGCCGCGCCCCCGCCCTCCTCCACACCGAGACGATGCCGGGGCGCCGACTCGGCGGGCTGTTCCGCCGGGTCCACGGCCGCCAGCTCTACAACCGGGCCATCAACGGGATCCGGGTCGAGGAGGACGGTGGGCGGCACCGGCTGGTGTTCGAGGTCGACATCCATCCCGACCCGCCGCACCTGGACATGGACGAGCTGCGGACCGAGGTCGAGACGGCCGGCGACACGGCCCCGGAGGAGGAGTGGGAGGTCCGGGTCGAGGCCCCGCCGCGCCGCCGCCTGCTGGCCATCGTTCCTGTCCCGGCCCTCGGCTGGACGTCGGTCGCGGCCAGGCGGGGTCGGGGGGTCCTGCTCCCGGCGGGCGCCTCGGCCCAGCCAGGCGGCGACCCGGTGGCCGAACCGGTCACGGTCGGGCCGGGGCAGCTGGGCAACGGGCTGGTCTCGGTCGAGGTCGCCGACGACGGGACCCTGCGGATCGGTGCCGGTGAGGCCGTGCTGGAGGGCGTCGGGCGGCTGGTCGACGGGGGCGACGCCGGCGACCTCTACAACTACGCGCCGCCCGGACGCGACGTGGTTGTGGAGGAGCCCGACGAGGTCCGGGTGGTCGCCGGGACGGGCGGACCGGTCCTCGGGGAGATGGACGTCCACCGGACCTACCGCTGGCCGGTCGGGCTGGCGGCCGGCGGCACCTCCCGCTCCTCCGAGTGGGCCCTTGTCCGAACGACGATGCACGTCGAGCTGCGGGCTGGGGAGCCGTTCGTCCGGTTGCGGATGATCATCGACAACCCCTGCCGGGACCACCGAGCCCGGCTGCACGTGCCGCTGCCCCGGCCTGCCGAGACGTCGTTCGCCGAGGGGCAGTTCGCGGTGGTCGAGCGGGGCACCTCGGCTGAGGGGGGACACGGTGAGGTGCCGTTGCCCACCTTCCCCGCCAGCGGGTTTGTCGACGCCGGCGGGGTCGCGGTGCTGCTGGGCCATGTGACCGAGTACGAGCTGCTTCCCGACCCGCCCGAGCTGGCCCTGACCCTGCTGCGGTCGGTCGGGCAGATCAGCCGGAACCTCCACCGGTACCGGGAGGAGCCGGCCGGACCGCAGACCCCGACGCCGGGGGCGCAGTGCCTCGGCGTCCGGCAGGCCGACTTGGCGATCTATCCACACCCGAGCCCCTGGCATCGGGACGGGGTGGTCAAGCTTGCCGAGTGCTTCCACCACGACCCGCTGGCGGAGCCGGGCAGCGCTGTGGCCGGGCCGGGGGCCGGGCCCGGCGCAACCCGCGGGCTCGAGGGCCACGGCCTCTGGATCGACGGCGAGGGTGTGGTGCTCTCGTCACTCCGGCGGCGGGGGGACTGGTTGGAGCTGCGGCTGGTCTGCCAGCATCCCCACCCGGTCACCGCGACCGTGGGTGGCGGGCTGGTCGCGGCCCGTGAGGCGGACCTGCTCGGCCGGCCGGGACCGGACCTGCCGGTCGCCGACGGCGCCCTCCGACTCGGCCTACGGGCCTGGGAGATCCGCACTGTGCAGCTGCAGAGGGAGGAACCATGACACAGGCAGCCGGTGGGACCGGATTCCCCGTGCCGGGGACGGGACGGGTCGCCGTGGCCGTGCCCGCCCCGGGGCCCGGGGAGGGCCGGTGGGTGGGGGCGCCGAGCGCGGCCGTCGACCCTGACGGGGGGTTCGTGGTCGCCTACCGGGTCCGGGTGGTCGATCAGCGGGGGGCGGCGACGGTGGTCGCCCGGTCGGCCGACGGGGAGCGGCTGACCACCGTGGCCACGCTCGACAAGGGGCGATTTGGCGCCATGTCGATGGAGCGGCCAGCGGTCGTGCGGACGCCGGAGGGCCGCTGGCGGCTGTACGTCTGCTGCGCCACCCCTGAGAGCAAGCACTGGTGGATCGACGTGCTCGAGGCCGACGACCCGGAGGGGCTGGCCGACGCCGAGGCAACGACCGTGTTCGGTGGCGACGAGCACACCGGGGTCAAGGACCCGGTGATCCGGGTGGCCGACGGCCGGTGGCAGGCCTGGATCTGCTGCCACCCGCTGGACGAGGTGGACGAGGAGGACCGGATGACCACGGCCTACGCCACCAGCCAGGACGGGCTGGAGTGGGAGTGGCACGGCACCTCGCTGGCCGGGCGGCCCGGGGCCTGGGACGCCCGCGGGGCCCGGGTCACCGCCGTGCTGCCCGACGGCCGGGCCAGCTACGACGGCCGGGCGACCAAAGAGGAGAACTTCTCCGAGCGCACCGGCCTGGCCCGCCTCGCCGGGCCGGACGGCACCCTGGTCCCGGAGGGGCATGGCCCGGTGGCCGACGTCCGCTACCTCGACGTCGTCCCCCTGCCCGAGGGCGGCCACCGCCTCTGGTACGAGGCCCCGCTGCCCGACGGCAGCCACGAGCTCCGCACCGAGCTGATCGCGGCCGAGGGAGCCGACTAGCGGGGCGCGCGGCGGGGGCGGTCGCCGCCGCGGGTCTCGGCCAGGGGGTCGGGGGTGAACTCGAAGGCGGCGTCGCCAACCAGGACCTCGTCGCCGGGGCTGGCGCCGGCCCCGGTCAGGAGGTCGTCGACCCCGGCCCGGCGCAGGCGACGCTGGAGGTAGGCGACGGCCTGGGGGTTGTCCAGGTCGGTCATGGCGACCCAGCGCACGGGGCGGTCGCCGAGGACACGGAACCCGGGGCCCTCCCTGACCACTGAGATCGGCACCTCGGGGTCGGCGGCGACGGTGACCGACGGGGCGGCCGGGGCAACCGGCTGGGCCGCTCTGGCCTGGCTCACCTCGGCCCCGAGGGCGTACAGGAACTCCCGCATCCCAGCGCCGGTGGCGGCCGAGACGGCGAAGAACGCCCACCCGCGACGCTTGGCCGCCGCCTCGGCCTCGGGGATCCGGGCCCGCCCCTC
>DATABK010000348.1:0-4996 GCA_036259695.1 Actinomycetes bacterium
AACCTCCTCGGCCGGGTCGACAGCCTGGTCGTGGGCGGCGGGATGTGCTTCACCTTCCTGGCCGCCCAGGGCCACGAGATCGGCGACTCGCTGTTCGAGCCCGACCAGGTCGAGGCCGTCCGGCAGCTGCTGGAGACGGCCGGCAGCCAGGGCAAGCCGGTGCTGCTGCCCACCGACGTGGTCGTGGCCCGCGAGGTCAGCGAGGACGCCGAGGCGCGGACCGTGCCGGCCGACGGGATCGAGGCCGGCTGGAAGGGCCTGGACGTCGGCCCGGCGACGGCGACGGCGTTCGCCGGGGCCATCGCCGACGCCCGCACCGTGTTCTGGAACGGGCCCATGGGCGTGTTCGAGCTGACCCCGTTCGCCGCCGGCACCAAGGTGGTCGCCGAGGCGGTGGCCGCCGCCGACGGCTACACGGTGGTCGGCGGGGGCGACTCGGCCGCCGCCCTGGCCGAGCTCGGCCTGGCCGACCGGGTCGACCACCTGTCCACCGGCGGCGGGGCCAGCCTGGAGCTGCTCGAGGGCAAGACCCTGCCCGGCGTCGCCGCCATCCCCACCGCCTGAAGGAGGGCCGCCGTGGCGCGCCGCCCGCTGATCGCCGGCAACTGGAAGATGCACAAGAACCACCTGGAGGGCGTCCAGCTCACCCAGAAGCTGGCCTGGGCGCTGTCGCGCGAGGACACCGACGCCGTCGAGGTCGCGGTCTGCCCGCCGTTCACCGCCCTGCGCAGCGTCGGCACCCTGATCGACGGCGACAAGCTGCCGATCGCCCTCGGCGCCCAGGACTGCCACCCCGAGCCCCAGGGCGCCTACACCGGCGAGATCTCCGCCCCGATGCTGGCCAAGCTGGGCGTCCAGTACGTGATCGTCGGCCACTCCGAGCGCCGCCAGTACGCGGGCGAGGACGACGAGCTGGTCAACCGCAAGGCCAGGGCCGTCCTGGGCGCCGACATGCGCCCGATCGTCTGCGTCGGTGAGGTCCTGGAGGAGCGCGAGTCCGGCCGCACCGCCGAGGTCGTCCAGGGCCAGGTCCGCGGCTCGCTGGCCGGCCTCAGCGGCGACCAGGTGGCCGGCCTGGTCATCGCCTACGAGCCCGTCTGGGCCATCGGCACCGGCCGCGCCGCCACCGCCGACGACGCCCAGGAGACGATCGCCGTCATCCGCGCCACCGTCGCCGACCTGGTCGGCCAGCCGGCCGCCGACGAGGTCCGCATCCAGTACGGCGGCAGCGTCAAGTCCTCCAACGCCGAGGAGCTCGCCGGCAAGCCCGCCGTCGACGGCGCCCTGGTCGGCGGGGCCAGCCTCGACGCCGACGAGTTCGCCCTGATCGTCAAGGGCTCAGCCCGCCGCGCCCGCTGATACACTCGGGCCTGGCCTTGACGGTTGCGGTGAGGCTCTGCCGCGCCCTCGTCCCGGACTTCTAAGGACTCCCCGATGATCCCGCTGCTGATCGTCATCGACGTCATCGCGTCGCTCACCCTGATCCTGTTCATCCTGCTGCACGCCGGCCGCGGCGGCGGCCTCTCCGACATGTTCGGCGGCGGCATGAACACCAGCCTCGGCGGCTCCACGGTGGTGGAGCGGAACCTGGACCGGCTGACCGTCGCCGCCGCCACGGTGTTCGGGATCTGCAGCGTGTTCCTGGCGCTGCTGCTGGAGCCGTAGGGGGCCGGTTCGGGAACCGAGCTTCGGCGCTGTGGGGTCGGCTTGACGCCGCACGCGGCCCCGAACCGCGCCCAGGTTCCGGGCCGGTGGCTCCCGGCGCTGGTGGTGGCCCTGGTCGTCGTGGCCGGGTGCACGGGAGGCGGTGGGTCCGATGTCCCTGGCTCCTCCGGCGGTTCCGGCGGGGGAGGGGCGCCTCGGGGCCGGAGCGGCGGGACCCTGGCCATCGCCCTGCTCGACCCGGGGCCGCTCGACCCGGCGCGGGCCGACACCCTCGAGGACGAGGTCGTCCTGGGCAACCTGTTCGACGGGCTGACCAGCATCGACCCGTCCGGCGCCGTCCGGCCCGCCGTCGCCGCGTCCTGGACCAGCGACCCGGACCTCCGCCGCTGGGAGTTCCGCCTCCGGAAGGACGCCCGCTGGTCCGACGGCTCCCCGGTACGTTCCGGCGACTTCACCTTCGCCTGGCACCGGCTCGCCGACCCCAGGACCAAGCCTCGCCCTGCGGCCCGCGCCCTCCTGTCGGGCTTCGCCGGCTACCGGTCGTTCGCCGCCGGCCGCGCCCGCTCGATCACCGGCCTCTCCACCCCGGACCCTTCGACACTGGTCGTCCAACTCGACCAGCCGTTCGCCGACCTCCCCGCCCTGGTCGCCAGCCTCCCGCTGTCCCCGCTGCCGATGGCCGCGGTCCGTCCCGACCCGGCCGCCTATCTGGCCAGCTCGGTCGGCAACGGCCCCTTCCGGCTGGCCACCCCGCCCCGCCCGGGCCGCTCCCTGACGCTGGACCGCAACCCCGCCTACTGGGGCTCGCCTGCCCGCCTCGACAAGGTCGGCGTCCACCTGGTCCCCGACGAGCAGACCGCCTGGCTCGAGCTCCAGAACGGCCAGGTCTCCTTCGCCCCCGTCCCTCCCGACCAGCTCGCCGCCGCCCGCACCGTCCACGGTCCGTCCCCCGACGGCCGCAGCGCCCCCGGCCTCCTCCAAGGCCCCACCCTCACCACCTGGCAGCTGACCTTCAACCTCAAGTCCAAGCTCGGCCGCGACCCCCGCTGGCGCCAGGGCGTCTCCCTGGCCATCGACCGTGACCGCCTGGCCGCCACCCTGGCCGGGTCCCCGGCGACGACGCTGGTCCCACCGGCCACGCCCGACGGCGACGGGAACGGCGGGGGAGCAGCCCCGGCCTGCGCGGCCTGCGCCCACGACCCCGCCAAGGCCCGCGCCCTGCTGGCCAAGGCCAACACGGCCGCCACCCCGGTCACCCTGGCCATCCCGCCCGGGGCCGAGTCCCGCGCCCTCGCCGGCCTCCTGACCAAGGACCTCGCCGCCGCCGGCATCAAGCTCACCCCCGACCCGACCCCCTCGGGCGAGACGCCGGTGACGCTGGTACGCGGGGTCGCCCCCTACCCCCGCCCCGACCCGTTCCTCGCCACCCCGGCCTCGGCCAACCCCCCGGCCAAGCGCCTCCTCGACCAGGCCCGCTCAACCTCCGAGCACCCCGCCCGCGCAGCCGGCTACCAGCAGACCGAAGCCCGGCTCCTGACCGACCTCACCGCCGCCCCGCTGGTCACCGAGCACCACGCCGCCGTCCTCACCCCCGCCCCCCAGGGCTTCAACCTCACCCCGTGGAACACCCTCGACCTGGCCGCCGTCAGCCTCCCCGCCTGACCCGTTCGACCGGCGAGGCCCTTTGCTACAATCCGCCCGCACCCTGGTGCACCACGTCGGAGTTGCGGAATAGGCAGTCGCGCTGGGTTGAGGGCGTAAGCAAGGGCGAGTGGCGGAACAGGCAGACGCGCATGGTTGAGGGCCATGTCCCCGCAAGGGGGTGGGGGTTCAAGTCCCCCTTCGCCCACCGAGGCCTGGCAATGCCAGGTCATTGTTCGTTCGGCCGCATCCGGAATTGGTCCTGTACGGCCTGGCCGTCTGGTGTCGCGACTTCACCTCACGCGTCCCAGAAGGCGAGTTCGTGGCGAAGGCCGGCCAGGAAGGCGCGTTCGCAGGCGGCCTGGCGGGCCGCCGGGAGACCGTCGGCCGCCCGGTCCAGCAGGTCCGCGCACCAGGCGGCCAGGGTGGCGAACTCCGGGTCGGCGTAGGTCTCGATCCAGCGTCGATAGCGGGGGTCGGCCGGCAGGCCAGCCGCAGCCATTGACCGGCCTAGCTCGGAGTAGCCCCACATACAGGGCAGCAGCGCGGCCAGCACCTCGGCGAAGTCGGCGGTTGCGGCGGTGCGGAGCAGGAAGTCGGTGTAGGCGGCGCAGACGGGTGACTTCTCGGCTCGGTCCAGGTCCGCCTCGCCAAGGCCGAACTCGGCGGCGTAGCCGCGGTGCAGCGACAGCTCCTGGTGGAAGGTGGCGTGGGCCAGGTCGACCATGCGGCCGAGGGTGTCGCTGTCGGGCGCTCGGGCGGCGGCGAGGGCGAACAGCCGCACGTAGTCGAGGAGGAACAGGTAGTCCTGCACCAGCCAGGCACGAAACCGGGCCGGCTCCAGGTCGCCGGCGGCGATCCCGCGCACGGTGGGATGGGCCAGCTGGCGCTCCAGGTTTGGCCGCCCGAGCACGAACAGGTGCTGGCTCAGCCCGGCCACGCCTGACCGCTCCAGCACATCTCCCAGAAGGCCAGCTCGAAGCGGGCGGCGCGAGCAAACAGCAGGCCGAGGCGTTGGGCCAAGGCAGGCGACGGCGCCCCGGCGAGCTCATCCAGGCCACGGCCGAGGTCACCGACGAAGGCGCGGAACGCCTCCCCGCTCCAGTTCTGGATCCAGGCATGGTAGGCGGAGTCGGCCGGGCTGCGCCCGGCCACGGCGGTCCAGGTGTCCAGGTAGGCGCGCTCGGCCGCGTACAGCGCGGTAAGACCCTCGAGGGCACCGTCGTCAGCGGCGCATCGTAGGAAGCAGGTGTAGCCGAGGCAGACGGGCCAGGGCTCTACCTCGGGTGAAAAGCCGTGCTCGGCGGCCGTCCGGGCGAAGGCCTCGGCCTCCAGCACCAGGCTGTGGTCGAGGCCGGCGAGCAGGTCGTCGAGGTGCGACCGCAGGCCGTGGGCGCGGAGTGCGGCCACGACGCGGCGCTCCTCCACGACGAACACCCGGTCCTGCTGCACCCAGGCCTGCAGGGCGCCGTCGGGGAGGGTGCCGTCGGCCAGTCCTAGCACCAATGGGTGGTCGGCCATGGCCGCCCAGACGTCCCGGTTGGCCTCCACCACCAGGCTGCGGTCGAGGCCGGCCATGGCCGCCCAGACATCCCGGTTAGCCTCCAGCAGATGGTCGGTGAACGCCGTCATGGAGAGATCCTAGCCACCGCCGCCGAAGATCAACTGCCCGCGGGCACTCGTGCGCCCT
>DATABK010000349.1:0-6224 GCA_036259695.1 Actinomycetes bacterium
GGCGGCTCGACCATCGTCGACCCCGAACTCCCGCCGGCCCAGGTGGGCGAGGTCCCCGGGATCGCCGTGGGCGGGCCGACGGGCGGGGGCTGGCCCGGCCAGGAGTACCTCCGGTGGGCCGGCGGGCTGGCCCGGCGGGCCTGGCAGCTGGCCCCGATGGGGCTCATGGGGCTGGTGTCGTGGCTGGTCTGGCTGGTCCGGCGGCTCCTGTCGGTCCGCTACCAGCCGGTCGTGAACCACTACCGGACCACCACCTCGGTGGTCGTGCCGGCCTACCGGGAGGACCCCGACGTCCTCGAGCGCTGCCTGCGCACCTGGTACCGGGAGAAGCCGGACGAGATCATCATCGTCCCCGACGTCGAGGACGCCGAGGTCATCGAGCGGCTGGAGCGCTACTCGCTGGCCGACCCGTGCATCCGGGTGCTGCCGTTCGAGCACCGGGGCAAGCGGTCGGCCCTGGGCGTCGGCATCCGGGCCGCCCGCTACGACGTGGTCGTGGTGGCCGACTCCGACACCGCCTGGCAGCCGGGGCTGCTGACCGCCGTCCAGATGCCCTTCGTCGACCCGATGGTCGGTGGGGTCGGGACCCGCCAGAGCGTCTACCAGCGCGACTCCAGCGTCTGGCGGCGGGTCGCGGACTGGCTGGTCGGCGTCCGCTACCTGGACTACCTGCCCGCCCAGAGCCGGGCCGGCGGGGTCGCCTGCCTGTCGGGCCGCACCGCCGCCTACCGCCGGGCCCTGCTGCTGCCGCTGCTGCCCAGCCTGGAGCACGAGGTCTTTCTGGGCCGCGAGTGCGTGGCCGGCGACGACGGCCGCCTGACCTGGCTGATCCTCAGCGCCGGCTTCAAGACCGTCTACCAGTCGAGCGCCCGGGCGGTGTCGATGTTCCCCAACTCGATGCGGGCCTTCTTCAAGCAGCGGGTGCGCTGGAGCCGCAACTCCTACCGCTGCTACCTGACCTCGATCGCCAAGGGCTGGCTGTGGCGCCAGCCGTTCATCACCCAGGTCACCGTCCTCCAGATCCTGCTGACGCCGTTCTCGATGGCCACCGCCATGGTGGCGGTGTGGTTCGCCTTCCGCGGGTCGGGGCTGGCCACCGGGCTGGCGGCGATCGCCTGGGTGCTGTGCGGCCGGACCATCCGCGGGTTCTCCCACCTCCGCGAGCACCCCCGGGACCTGGTCATCGCGCCGGTCGTGGCCCTGGTGGTGATCCTGGTCGCCCTCCCGGTCAAGACCTGGGCGCTGCTGACCATGAACACCCACGGGTGGCTCACCCGCAAGAGCGACCGGCTCGGCGGGGAGGGCCAGGACCAGGCCTCCCTGGCCTCATGAGGGCCGCCGCCCGACCGGCCGCCTGGCTGGTCATCCCGAGCCTGGTCGCCGGGCTGCTGGCCGGCCCGGCGGCCGCCGCCCAGGAGGGCACGGCCAACTCGGCCACCGCCGAGCTGGCCCTGTCCCGGCAGCGGGCCGAGCGGGTCGCCCGGCTGGACACGCTGTCGCGCGGCCGGGCGACCCCGTTCCTGGCCCGCCCGGCCCCGGACGACCCGACCATCGTCCTCACCCCCCGGGCCGCCCCCTGGACCATCGCCGGGGTGCGGGCGCTGTTCCCGGCCGCCTTCGCGGCCGGCGGCCCCTCGACGCTGCTGCTCGGCCAGAGCCTGTTCGTGGCCCGCGGGGCCCGGCTCCAGGTCCGGGGACGCGACGTGCGCCGGCTGCGGCTGCTCAGCACGCCCGAGCGGTTCGTCTCCCTGAGTGGCTGGCGCTCGGCCATCGAGCTCAGCGGCAGCCGGCTGCACCCCCTCACCGTCAGCAGCTGGGACCCGGCCCGGGGCGGCCCCGACCCCCGGCCGGAGGACGGCCGGGCCTTCGTCCTGGCCCGGGGCAGCTCGATGACGGCCATGACGGCCACCTTCTCCCACCTCGGGTTCGGGGACGGCCGCACCTCAGGGGTGGCCTGGGCCGGGCTGGCCGCCGCACCCCGGCTGGGGATGGCCGAGACCCCGGCCAGCGGCGCCGTCACCAATTCGACCTTCCGGCACAACCGGATCGGCGCCTACAGCGACCTGGCCCCGGACATGAGCTGGACCCGCAACCGGTTCCTGGCCAACGACGGCCACGGGTTCGACGCCCACTCCGGCTGCCGGGCCCTGATCCTGGACGGCAACACCGCCACCGGCAACCGCGGCCACGGCTTCCTGCTCGCCCGCGGCTGCCGCGACAACCTGCTCCAGGGCAACCACGCCGTGGGCAACGGCGCCAGCGGCATCGTGCTCGGCAACGGCTCGGCCACCCCCGTCGGGGCCACCGGCAACACCGTCATCTCCAACACGGTTGCCGACAACGCCGCCGCCGGGCTGGTCGTGGACGGCGGCACCGGCAACCGGCTCCGGGGCAACGGCGTCCGCGGCGGTCGCACCGGCATCGAGATCCGCAACTCCCGGGCCAACCCGGTCGAGGGCAACACCGTCAGCGACGTCAAGGGCCCCGGGGTCGACCTGGACGGCGGCGCCGCCAACACCGTCACCGGCAACCGGATCGAGCGCAGCCAGGTCGGCCTCTACCTCAAGCGGGCCGCCTCCGGCGGCCTGGTCAGCCGGAACCAGATCCTGGCCAGCGCCCAGTTCGGCATCTACCTGTCCGAGGGGGCCCGCGGCAACAAGGCCAGCGGCAACTTCATCAAGGGCGCCTTCAGCGGCATCCGGGCCAAGGACGCCCGCCGCAACCGGATCGCCGGGAACACCATCGCCGAGGCCACCGACTCCGGCATCAGCCTCCACGGCGACGTCCGCGGCACCCTGGTCCTGGACAACCTGGTCTCGGGCCGGGGCGGCCGCTCGCCGATCGAGCAGCTGTCGACCCCGGCCGGGCTGGCCGGGGTCCGGGTCGAGGCCAACCACACCGACGGCTGGGAGGTGGCCCGGCCCGAGCTGGCCCCGCTGGAGCGGCTGCGCCACTTCCTCCGGTTCCATCCCGCGGCCCTGCTGTGGGCGCTGGTGCTGCTGGTGCCGGCCGTGGCCCTGCCCCTGCGCCTGTGGCACCGGCGGCGGGTGCGGCGCTGGTACAAGACCGCCACGACGACCGGGAGGACCGATGCCTGACCAGTGCAACCGACCCGGACGGGCCGGCCCGTCGCCCCGCCGCGCCGGCGCCCTGGCCGCAGCCGCCGTGGCCGTGACCGGCCTCGTGGTGGCCTCCTTCGCCGTGGCGACCAGGGACGGCTCCGGGCAGGGGCCCCGCTCGGCGGTGGTCCCCCCGGCCGGGCCGACCACCGCCCCCGTCCCCACCATCGGCACCAGCGTCAGCACCCTGCGCTCGACCCGGGCCGGGGTCGACACCGCCCGCCAGCCGGCCGCCGGGAGCGAGTGCCGGGAGGGCGGGGGCGCCGGGGCGGTCACCGTCGGCAGCGCCAGCCAGCTCCAGCGGGCCCTCGACAAGGCCGTCAAGGGCCAGCGCATCCGGCTGGCCGACGGCGTCTACCAGGGCGAGTTCGTCCTGCGGCGCTCGGGCACGGCCAGCCGGCGGATCGCGCTGTGCGGCTCGCGGCGGGCGGTGCTGCGGGGCGACTCGGTCAAGGAGGGCTACGTGCTCCACCTGGACGGCGCCGACCACTGGACGATCAGCGGGTTCAGCGTCACCAACGGCGAGAAGGGCGTCATGGCCGACCGGGCCGGCCACAACATCGTCCAGGACCTGGCCGTCCACCACATCGGCCACGAGGGCATCCACCTGCGCGCCTTCTCGAGCGACAACCTGGTCCAGGGCAACCTCGTCCACCACACCGGCCTGCGCAAGGCCAAGTACGGCGAGGGCGTGTACGTCGGCAGCGCCCACAGCAACTGGTGCCGGCACAGCGGCTGCAAGCCCGACCGAAGCGACCGCAACCGGATCCTCGGCAACCAGATCGGCCCCGACGTCAGCGCCGAGAGCGTCGACCTCAAGGAGGGGACCAGCTCCGGGCTGGTCACCGGCAACACCTTCATCGGGGAGCGGATGACCGGGGCCGACTCCTGGGTCGACGTCAAGGGCAACGCCTGGCGGGTCCGGGGCAACCGGGGTCGCGTCAGCCCCCAGGACGGGTTCCAGGTGCACGTCGAGGCGGCCGGCTGGGGACGGGGCAACCAGATCAGCGGGAACACCGGCGACCTCGGCCCCGACGGCGAGTACGGCGTCCGGGTCGACGAGGACGCCGCCGGGACGGTGGTCGGCTGCGACAACCGGATCGGCGGGGCCGCCAAGGGCCTGGCCAACATCCCCTGCCACTAGACAACCCACACCAGCACGAGCAAAGGAGAGCGGAGCATGCAGGTTGCGGTCATCGGCGCCGGCCACGTCGGGCTGGTCACGGCGGCGTGCCTGGCCCGGATCGGCCATGACGTGGTCGCCAACGACGACGACCTGGCCAAGCTGGAGCAGCTGGCGGCCGGGCGGCCCTGGTTCCACGAACCCGGCCTGCCCGAGCTGCTGGACGAGACGATCGCCGCCGGCCGGCTGCGGTTCACCCCCGACAAGGGCGAGGCCGTGCGCCACGGCGAGGTCATCTTCGTCTGCGTCGGCACCCCCAGCCGGCCCGACGGCAGCCCCAACCTGACCGTTGTCGAGGCGGTGGCCCGGGAGGTCGCCAAGGCCCTCCCGGCCGGGTCGTTCCGGCTGGTCTGCGAGAAGTCGACCGTGCCCGTCCAGACCGGCGACCGGGTCGCCCAGGTGCTGGCCCGCGAGGGCACCCCCGAGGCCGACTGGGAGGTCGCCTCCAACCCAGAGTTCCTGCGCGAGGGCTCGGCCGTCCACGACACCCTCAACCCGGACCGGATCGTGGTCGGGACCGAGACCGAGCGGGGAGCGGCCCTGCTGGCCGAGCTGTACCGGCCGATCGTGGAGGCGACCGGGTGCGAGCTGCTGGCCACCGACCGGGCCACCGCCGAGCTCATCAAGCACGCCTCCAACGCCTTCCTGGCCACCAAGATCAGCTTCATCAACACGGTGGCGGCGATCTGCGAGCGGTCCGGGGCCGACGTCGCCCTGGTGGCCAGGGGCATGGGGCTGGACCCGCGCATCGGCCCCCAGTTCCTGGAGGCCGGGGCCGGCTACGGCGGCAGCTGCTTCCCCAAGGACGTGGCCGCCTTCGCCCACCGGTCGGCCGAGCTCGGGGTCGACTTCGGCATCCTCCGGGAGACGGCCCGGGTCAACCTGGCCGCCCGCCAGCGGGTCCTCGACAAGGTCCGCGACGCCCTCTGGCACCTGGCCGGCAAGCGGGTCGGCGTGCTCGGGCTGGCCTTCAAGCCCGAGACCGACGACCTGCGGGAGGCGCCGGCCATGGACGTCGCCCGGGGGCTGCTGGCCGAGGGGGCCGAGGTCATCGCCTACGACCCGGTGGCCGGCGACCAGGCCCTGGCCCAGCTGCCCGAGCTGAAGCTGGCCCCCGAGCCACTGGACGCCGTCGAGGGCGCCCACGCCCTGGTGGTGATGACCGGCTGGCCCGAGCTGGCCAAGCTCGACCCGGCGGCGGCCCGGGAGCGGATGGCCTACCCGATCCTGGTCGACGCCCGCAACGCCCTGGACGCCGAGGCGTTCAGCCGGGCCGGGTTCACCGTCATCGGGGTCGGCCGCCCGGTCCGCACCGCCCTCACCCCGGCCGGACGCTGAGCCTGGCCGTCTGCTCGCGCAGCCAGGCCGCCGACACCGTCGCCGGGCAGGCCCCGGGGTCGCGCAGGTAGTTGTCCACCGCGACATGGACCAGCACCGCCCGGTGGGCGAAGGCCCGCCGGTAGGCGTCGTCGCCGGCGGCGCTGGCCGGCGGGTCGACGGCCAGGGCCTCGTGGATGGCCCCGAGGAGATCGCGGAGCTCCTGGGCCGGGGTTGGCTGGGGTGTGAAGTTCGTCATGTTCCCTATTAGAGCGTACGGGCTAGAATGCCGCCCATGGACCACTGGGAGGTCGGCTTCGACGAGCACGGCAAGGCCGACCGCGCCGACGTCGACAAGCTCGTGGCCGAGCTGCCCGGCAAGGACCTGACCGACCTGTTGGTGTTCGCCCACGGCTGGAACAGCGACCGCCGCCAGGCCCGCCGGCTCTACGAGCTCTACTTCGGCCAGGTGCCGGGGCTGCTGGCCAGGGGCGGCTCGACCGCCCGGGTCGGCTGGCTGGGCGTGGTCTGGCCGTCCAAGCGCTGGGCCGACGAGCCCGAGCCGACCGCCGGGGCCGGCGGCGGCGGGGCCGCCGGGCTCGGCG
>DATABK010000350.1:0-2538 GCA_036259695.1 Actinomycetes bacterium
GTAGACGAGCACCCCGCCGGGACGGACCAGGCGGGCGGCGTCGGCGAGGAGGCCGCGCTGGCGCTCGGCGCTGCCGGGGACGTGGCCGGGGCGCCACTGGGCGGCGGCGGCCGGGTTGCGGCGGAACAGGCCCTCGCCCGAGCAGGGGGCGTCCAGCAGGACCCGGTCGAACGCCCCCGGGAGGGCCTCGGCCAGCCGGGCCACGGTCTCGCCGGCCAGGACCGTCCGGGGCGAGCCCCAGCGGTCGAGGTTGTCGGCCAGGGCCTGGACCCGGCCGCGCTGGACCTCGTTGGCGACCACGACCCCGTCACCGCCGAGCCGGCCGGCGACCAGGGTGGCCTTGCCGCCGGGGGCGGCGGCCAGGTCGAGGACCCGCTGGCCGGGCCGGACGTCCAGGGCCTCGCCGACCGCCATGGCCGACGGCTCCTGGACGTAGCCGAGCCCGGCGGCGTGGGCCAGGGTGTCGCCGGCCCGGACGCCCTCGGGAAGGAACCAGGCCTCCGGGCACCAGGGCACCGGGTCGGGGGGGATCCCGAGCAGCTCCGGGAGGGAGGCCGGGTCGAGCTTGAGCGGGTTGGCCCGCACCGCCCGCTGGGGGGGCCGCCGGTAGGTGTCGAAGAAGGCCGGCGCCTCCGGCCCGAGGAGCTCGCGCATGCGGGCCTCGAAGGCCCCGGGGAGGCCGGCCGGCATGGGCTCAGCCGGTGTTCTGGAGGCCGGCGGCGACACCGTTGACGGTCAGCAGGACCAGGCCGGCGGCCCGCTCGGCCTCGGTCCCGGAGAGGCCGTTGCGCAGGTCGGTGAGGAAGCGGACCTGGAGGAACGAGAGGGCGTCGACATAGGGGTTGCGCAGGTCGACGGCCTGGCGGAGCACCGGCCGGTGGCCGAGCAGGCGGCCCGCCTGGGTGGTCTCGTTGACCAGGACCCGGGTGCGCCGGAACTCCTCCCGGATGGCTGCGACCAGGTCTGGCCGGCCGCCCAGCTCCAGGTAGGACTCGGCGACCAGCGGGTCGGCCTTGGCCAGGCTCATCTCGGCGTTCTCGATCAGCGACCGGAAGAACGGCCACTCGGCGTACATCTCCCGCAGCCGGGCCAGCCCGTGGGGTTGATGGGCGACCACCTCCAGGCCGGCGCCGAGCCCGTACCAGCCGGGCAGGTTGCAGCGGTTCTGGCTCCAGGCGAACACCCAGGGGATGGCCCGCAGGTCGGCCAGGCCGTCCCCTCCGGCCGCCCCGCCACCCTCGCGCCGGGCCGGGCGCGACCCGATCCGGAGCAGCCCCAGCTCCTTGATCGGGGTGACGGTGGCGAAGAACTCGGCGAAGCCCTCCTTCTCGACCAGGCCCCGCCAGGCGGTCTCGGCGGCGAAGGCCATCTCGGTGGCGGTGGCCAGGTAGCGGTCCTCGGCCGCGGCCACGGCCGCCTGGGCGACCGGGGTGGAGGCGCCGAGGACGGCGTTGGTGACCTGCTCGAGGTGGCGGTGGCCGATGGCCAGGTTGCCGTAGCGGGCGTAGATGACCTCGCCCTGCTCGGTGACCTTGAAGCGCCCGGCGACCGACCCGGGGGCCTGGCCGCGGACCGCCCGGCCGGCCGGGCCGCCGCCGCGGCCGAGGGCGCCGCCGCGGCCGGGGAACAGGTGAAGGTCGACGCCGCGGGCCGCCGCCCAGGCCGCCAGGGTGCCCTGGGCCTGGTAGAGGGCGAGGTTGGCGGCCAGGAAGCCGGCGTCCTTGGCCGAGTCCGAGTAGCCGAGCATGACCTCGAGGCGCCGGCCCCGGCCCGCCAGCCAGGCGGCCGCCCCGGGCAGGTCGAGGTACTCCTGCAGCACGTCGCAGGCCCGTTCCAGGTCGGCCCGGGACTCGAACAGCGGGACCACGTCCAGCTCCAGGGAGCCGTCGGGCACGGCCAGGCGGGCCAGGGCCCGGACCGCGGCCAGGTCGGCGGCCGAGCGGCTGAAGCTGACCACGTACCGGCGGCAGGCCCCGGGGCCGTAGCGAGCCTGGATCTCGGCCATCACCCGCAGGGTCTCCAGCACCTCCCGGGTCGCCGCCCCGGCGCCGGCCGGATCGGCCGCGGCCGGCCAGCCGTCGGTGGCGAGCCGGTCGAGGGCGGCGGGGTCGCCGGCGGCGTCGGGGGCC
The DNA here is from genome assembly GCA_036259695.1 of Actinomycetes bacterium. Classification (GTDB taxonomy): domain Bacteria; phylum Actinomycetota; class CALGFH01; order CALGFH01; family CALGFH01; genus CALGFH01. Next base: position 2,130 of record DATABK010000350.1, read on the forward strand.
AGCTCGGCCAGGGCGTCGGCGTGGACGCCCGCATGCTGGCGGACCTCGAGAGAGGCCAGGTGGAACCCGAACGTCTCGGCCTGCCAGGCCAGGTGCTGGAGCTCCCCGTAGGCCAGCCGGGGCGCCCCGGCGGCGGCCAGCGACGCCTGGACCAGCCGCACGTCGGCCAGGAACTCCCCGGCGTCCCGGTAGCGGGGACCGGCGTCTGGGGGGCCGGGCTCGGGGGCGCCGAGCAGGGCGGCCCGGGTGGCGGCCAGCCGCTCGGCGGCCAGCAGCAGCTTCTGGAGGTGGGGCTCGTCCGGCCAGCGCGTGGCGATGGCGGCCGCCGGGCCGGGGAAGTCGGCCCGGTCCCGCTCCAGGGACGCGAGCAGCTCGGGCGAGGGCGGGGTCGTGCCGGCGGCGGCGGTCA
>DATABK010000351.1:0-1757 GCA_036259695.1 Actinomycetes bacterium
GTTCGCCGGGACCGCCCCGGGGCCACACGCCGGGACAGTTCACCGATGCTCGACGGGAGCCGAGGACGGGTCCAAGTGACTCCTTCAGTGTCAGCAAACCGCGGGGAACCGCTGTGCTCGGAGCCGTCCTCCCAGGTCGGCTCCGACCGTAGACGGTGCAGTTAAGCGCTCTCTTTGGGAGCTCCTTCGACGCCCACGAACCGTCACATCCCGCGGTCTAGCTGCTGCTATGCAGGTTGGCCAGCCCCAGGACCAGAAAGGCAGCGCCTGGCCCGACCGCCCCCCGGCGAAGGTAGGGGGCACGACGCCGGGTGCCGCCGAGGAGGACCACGCCCAGGGGCATCACCGCCAGCCCCCAAGTCGGGGTCCGGGTAGCCGCCAGCGGAGGTTTCTGGTCGGCCGGGAGCACAGATTGCCGCTGGTGTCGACGACACCCAGGCTCGGCCAGGCGACCCTTGGAGGCGACAGGACTTCCGGCCTGGAAGGAGGCCTCCAATGAGCAGCCGATACCTCGGGGTCATCTCGCTCCAGCGGTACCTGGTGGTGGAGCGGTATTGCGAGTCGCACCAGGCGTCGTCGTCGACCCACCCCCGGCGGAGCCTCGGCGTGGACCGGACCGGCGGGCGCGACGGCAAGCCGGACTCGAGCAGCAGGACCGGCGCCCCGGCGCAGGCACGCCAGCGGTAGGCCCGGGAGCCTCTGATGTCCTCGGTGATCGCCCGGCCGGCTGGCTACCGGCCAGCGACCTTCCGGTGCAAGGACCTGCTGCCGGGGCCGCCGCTGGCCACCTCGCGCCTGGCGCGGGAGCGGCTGCGTAGGCTGGTCGCGCTGGCGGTGTTCTCCTCGGACGCGGTCAGGTCGACCGCCTACGGCACCGGGCAGATCATGCTGGTGCTGGTCGACGGGCTGGACCGGGCCGTGCAGCACGCCCTGCAGTACGCGGGCCAGCTCAACCCGCTGTCGGTCACCGCCGTGCACGTCGCCGCCGACCCGGGCACGGCCGGCCGGCTGACCAAGCTGTGGGCCAGGCTGCCGCTGGCGGTCCCGCTGGAGGTGGTCCACTGCCCGAACCGCGACCTGGCCACCCACCCCTCAGGCCCATGAGTTTCCAGCTAGCCGGTATGCGCGGCCGGGAAGACAGGCGACCGTGCCCGGCGAGATGCTTACCCTGACCGTCGAGCCTCACCGGTCATCCAGCACGGGTGAAGGACCCGAAAGGACTGATCCGTTGGCTGGCCAGGACCACACAGCCGCACCGCAGGCGTCGGGGGCCTCCGCGGCCACCCGCGCGGCGGCAGCCGCCATCGCCGGGGTCTGCGCGGGCGCGCTGGCCGCGCTGCCGGGCAGCTGGCAGATCGCCACCCTGGCCGGGTGGGACGTTGCCGCCGTGGTGTATGTGGCCTGGACGTGGGCGACGATCTGGCACCGGGATCCGGCCGCGACCGCCCACCTGGCCCTGCGTGAGGACCCGGGACGAGCCATCGCCGACGCCCTGCTGCTGGTCGCCAGCGTGGCCAGCATCCTGGCCGTCGCCCTGGCCATCAGCGCCGGCAGTACCGGTGGCCCCGGCGAGCGGGATCTGCGCGCCGGGCTGGCGGTGGCCAGCGTGGCCCTCTCATGGGCGGTGGTGCAGACGGTGTTCACCTCACGCTACGCCCGGCTGTACTACAGCCATCCGGCCGGCGGGATCGACTTCAACCAGGACGCGTCGCCCCGCTACTCCGACTTCGCCTACCTGGCCTTCACCGTCGGGATGA
>DATABK010000352.1:0-4815 GCA_036259695.1 Actinomycetes bacterium
GTTGGCCGTCCCCCCCGCCTCGGGCGCCGACAAGGCGGACAGCCGACGCTGGATCCGCGCCAGGTCGGGCGCCGCGAGCCTCCTTGTCGTCATGACCGTAGCGGCATGGCGATGCAGCGGATGGGAGACGCGGAGGCGCCCCGCAGCTTGAGCGGCAGACCGATGAAGGCGAACTCGTAGACGCCCGCAGCGGCGAGCTCCTCCAGGTCTAGCACCTCGATGATCGTACGACCGACCACGTTGAACAGGTACATGTGGACCGGGATCCAGGTCTCCGACTCCGCCGACGGCAGCTGCTCGAACGCCACGTTGTCGGCACCCAGCAGCATCACCTCGTGCTCCTCGACAAGCCAACGGGCTCCGTCCAGGTTGACGCCCGGCTCGTTGTCCAGGAAGGCGCTGACGTCAGGCCAGGCCCGCATCCGCCCGGTCCGGACCAGGACGGTGTCCCCGGAGCGCAGCTCTGTTCCCTGCCGGCGGGCGGCACCCTCAAGGTCCTCACGGCCGATGCCATATGACGGCTCGAGCATGTCCACACCATGGAGCCCGGCGACGTCCAGCAGCACGCCGCGGCTGATGATGGGCGGCATCTTGTCGACGCCGCACTTCTTCCAGGTCCGGTTCCCGACGTGCTCGTCGGCGTGGAAGCCGTTCCAGATCTCGCCGTGGCAGCCGAAGTGGTTGAGTGCGTCGATGTGGGTGCCGCTATGGGTGTACAGCGAGACGGCATCGCCGGAGTAGCTGGTGTAGCGGTTGGCCTCCTCCGGCAGGCCCAGGGGGTTGGTGACCACATCCCCGCGCGGGTCGTGCGTCATCCAGATCTGGAACCCGGGGTCGCCCAGCGAACTCCACGTCGGCATCCCGACGAAGTACTCGACCGACAGGTCAAAGACACGGCTCCCGTCGACCTGCGCTAGGATCGAGCTGCGACGATCCGGCGTAATCAGGTTCAACGCGCCGATCTCGTCGTCCGGACCCCACGGGCTGCGTGCAACCTGGAACTCGGCCATGCGGGTTGGCTCCTTCCACCTCGAGCGTCGGACCGTCAGGCCAGACACTTTCGCAGCTCAGGATGAACTCGCACAACGACTACCGGGCGGGGCGCTGTTCGTGGAGGTAGTAGTCCTCCCGACCCCAGCGACAGCTTGGCCAGATCCGCGACCAACCCACCCCACTCCCCCACCCGCACGCAGCACAAAGCACCTCTGGCGCACTGCTGTCCTCAAAGAATTGGGTCGAGCATAGGCCGGGACAGTGGACGCCATCCGGTACATAGCGGCGAGTGGCCGCGGCTGGTCATGCGGCAGTCGCTCTGGCGGACAAGTCGGCTTCAATACAAGTCAGTGCTGGGCTCACATGATCGGTGGAAGCTGATCGGAGAATACGGCGAAGAGAAACGCGTGAACGTTGGTCACTGTAGCGGTCGGCGGGTGCCGGTCGTGGCTTGTCGTAGGGGTCGTTCTTGGCGTGGTGGTCGGGTAGTCGGAGGAGCCGCCGTCGAGGTTGAGCACGACGGAGCGGTGCAGGAGCCGGTCGAGCATGGCGGCGACGGTGGTGTCGAGGAGTACCTCGCCCCAGGAGGCGACGCCGCGGTTGGTGGTCAGCACGATGCTGGTCTTGAGGTAGCGCTGGAGACCACCTGGAACAGCGCGGAGGCTTCTTCGCCGGGCAGTGGGAGGTAGCCCCAAGAGCCGGCCTTGATGCCTACCTCGGTCAGTCCGGCGGAGTCGGCGTGGTGAGCGATGCCCAAGTCGCCGATGACCCGGTGCCGTCGAGCCAGAACAGGTTGTCCGGCCTTATGTCGCGGTGGGTGACGTCGTGGGTGCGGACGATCTCGGCAAGGGTGCCGGCCCCGATGTCCTCGAAGGTCGGCGTGGTTGCCGACCGCGGGCCTCCTCCTCGCGCCTCGAGCCACTCATCAGGCAATTCGTCGGCGGCGGTGAGGATCTCGTAGGTGGGATCGAGGGGGTGTGGCGACGGCGTCCAACCGGAGAGGTCGAGCGACTGCATCGGGGTGAGGAGCGTTTCGCGGTGGCCAGCTCCCCCGGGCGCAGGGTCGACTCGAGCGGCCCGACGAAGAAGTCGGCCTCGGCCGCGTCGGCGTCGTGTTCGACCCTGGCCTGGCGGGCCACGGCGCCGACCCGGACGGCGGCGGCGTCGGTGGCGACCTCGTCCAGCTCGCCCAGCCAGTTCACGTCGACCAGGTGCGCCGGGGCGGCCAGGTGCATGTTGAGCAGCGGCACCACGCTCTGGCCGCCGGCCAGGACCTTGCCGCGGGGGCCGACCTCGGTCAGCACGGCCAGTGCCTCGGGGACCGTCCCCGGCCGGTGGTACCGGAACGGAGGTGGTTCATGGCGGCAGCATCTCGCAAGCTGGCGACGGAGTGGCGCAAGAACGGATATCGTTCACCACAGTCGGTGGTGGGAGACGAGGAGGAACCGATGAAGGCAGTTGGACCGCGCCGCGGTGCGCTCCTTGGTCTGGTGCTGTTGGTCGCCCTGTTCGGGGCGGGTTGCGGCGGCGGGGACGACGACGGGGACCAGGCCGGCGACCAGCAGGGCACCGGCGGGGCGGCGCAGCTGGAGAACCCGATCACCCCGGGCACGCTGACCGTCGGCACCGAGCTGCCGGCCCCGCCGTTCTGGATCGGGGACGACTACGACTCGATCACCGGAGGCTTCGAGGTCGACCTGGCCAAGGAGGTCGGCAAGCGGCTCGGCCTCAACAACGTCAAGTTCGTCGAGATGCCGTTCTCGGGGCTGGTGGCTGGCCAGCAGTGCGACTGCGACATCAACTTCAGCCAGGTCACCATCACCGAGGAGCGCGACCGGGTGGTCGACTTCACCGAGCCCTACTTCGAGGCCAACCAGGGCATCCTGGCCCGCCAGGGCGTGACCGTGGCCAGCCTGGCCGACGCCAAGGGCATCAGGTGGGGCGCCCAGCTCAACACCACCGGGGCCACCTTCATCGCCGACAGGATCCAGCCGACCACCGAGGCGCGCATCTTCGACCGCACGGTCGACGCCTTCCAGGCCCTGAACGCCGGCCAGATCGACGCGATGCTGCTGGACACCCCGATCGTGCTCGGCGCGGTCGAGAACAAGCAGGTCCGCAACGCCGAGGTCATCGGCCAGTTCAAGACCGGTGAGCAGTACGGCGCCGTGGTGAACCGGGGCTCCCCCAACCTGGAGGCGTTCAACCAGACCATCCGGACGCTCAAGTCGGAGGGCTTCGTCGACCAGCTGCTCCAGAAGTACTTCCCGGAGCAGGTGGCGGTGAAGGTCATCGAGGGCTGACGGCGGGCCCGGGCAGGCGGCCGTGGACCAGTTCCTCGAGACCTTCTTCAGCTGGGAGCACTTCCGCGAGAGCATCCCCCGGGTGGTCGAGGGGTTCCGGACCAACCTGGCCCTGATGTTCCTCGCCGAGGCCTGCGTCCTGGCCTGGGGGCTGGTCCTGGCCCTGATGCGCCTCGGCCGCGGCCGGGCCACGGCGCCGCTGCGGTGGCTGTCGATCACCTACATCGACCTGTTCCGGGCCATCCCCGGGCTGGTGCTGATCTACATGATCGGCTTCGGCATCCCCATCTCCGGGGTGCCCTTCTTCAGCGACTGGTCCCAGTTCCAGCTGGCCGTGCTCGCCCTGACCATCCTCTACGGCGCCTACGTGGCCGAGGTCTACCGGGCCGGGATCGAGAGCATCCACTGGAGCCAGACCGCGGCCGCCCGCTCCCTGGGGCTGTCCCAGGGCAAGACCATGCGCTTCGTGGTCCTGCCCCAGGCCGTCCGGCGGGTCATCCCGCCCCTGCTCAACGACTTCATCGGCCTCCAGAAGGACACCGCCTTCATCGGCATCATCGGCGTGCTCGACGGCTTCCGCCGGGCCCAGATCTACGCCGGCACCGAGTTCAACCTGACCCCGTTCACCGGCCTGGCCCTGTGCTATGTGGTCATCACCTTCCCCATGACCCGCCTCACCGACCGCCTGCTCAAGCGCGACCAGGAGCGCCTGCGGGTCGGGGGGAGGTGAGCGGCGATGACCGAGACCGACAACACCACCGAGCAGGCGACCGTGGGAACCCCATTCCTGGAGCTGCGCGGGGTCGAGAAGCGCTTCCGCGACAACCAGGTCCTCAACGGCATCGACCTGACCGTGGCCGAGCACGAGGTGGTCAGCCTGATCGGCGCCTCCGGGTGCGGCAAGTCGACCCTGCTGCGCTGCGTCAACGCCCTGGAGCCGATCCAGGCGGGCACGATCACCCTCCAGGGCCAGCTCGTCTCGGGCAAGGGCGTCGACGTCGACCGGCACCGGCGCGACGTCGGCATCGTCTTCCAGAGCTTCAATCTGTTCCCGCACATGACCGTGCTCCAGAACATCACCCTGGCCCCCCGCCAGGTGCTGGGGCTGAGCCGCCAGCAGGCCGAGGAGCGGGCCGACGCCCTGCTCAACCGGGTCGGCCTGTCCGAGAAGCGCAAGCAGTACCCGGACAGCCTGTCGGGGGGCCAGCAGCAGCGGGTGGCGATCGTGCGCGCCCTGGCCATGCGGCCCAAGCTGCTGCTGCTGGACGAGATCACCAGCGCCCTGGACCCCGAGCTGGTCGCCGAGGTGCTCAACATCGTCCGCGAGTTGGCCCACGAGGGCATGACCATGCTGCTGGCCACCCACGAGATGTCCTTCGCCCGCGAGGTGTCCAGCCGGGTCTGCTTCCTGGCCGACGGGGTGATCTGCGAGCAGGGCCCGCCCGAGCAGATGTTCACCGAGCCCAGCGACCCCCGCACCCAGGCCTTCCTCAAGCGCATCATCGCCGCCGGCCGCCTC
>DATABK010000353.1:0-17942 GCA_036259695.1 Actinomycetes bacterium
GCGCTGAGCCGTTCGGCGTAGGCTTTGCGGGAATTGCCCGCACACGACAAGGCGGCGGCCGATGTTCGAGCGTTTCACCGACCGGGCCAGGCGGGTGGTCGTGCTCGCCCAGGAGGAGGCCCGGCACCTTGACCACAACTACATCGGCACCGAGCACATCCTGCTCGGGCTGATCCACGAGGGCGAGGGGGTGGCGGCCAGGGCCCTGACCGCGCTCGACATCTCGCTGGAGGCCGTGCGGGTCCAAGTCGAGGAGATCGTCGGCAGGGGCAGCGACGCGCCGGGCGGCCACATCCCGTTCACGCCGAGGGCCAAGAAGGTGCTGGAGCTGTCGCTGCGCGAGGCGCTGGCGCTCGGCCACAACTACATCGGCACCGAGCACATCCTGCTCGGGCTGATCCGCGAGGGCGAGGGCGTGGCCGCCCAGGTGCTGGTCAAGCTCGGGGCCAGCTTCGACCGGGTCCGCCAGCAGGTCGTCCAGCTCCTGGCGGACGCCGGCGCGGTCCAGGCCGAGCAGGTCGCCGGCATGCCGACCCGGCTCAGCCAGGAGCAGGCCAGAGCCATGGTCGCCGGCGGGCCGGGCATGTACCAGGAGGAGCCGGCCGAGCTGGTCCGGGTGGTCCCGGTCGCCCGTGAGGTCCACCGCGAGGCCGGGATGCGGGTCGTGCTGATCTCCCTGGAGATCTGGTCCGGCTGGCTGGACCTGCGCTTTGCCGTGCTGCCCGGTTCGTCGTCGGCCGGCCGCATGCAGTGGCTGCTCGACTGGCAGGTCAGCGACGACGCCGGCACCGCCTATGAGAAGGCGGGCATGGCCACCGGCGGCGGCCGCCAGCTCCACGTCACCCAGCTCGGCTTCCGGCCCGCGCCCCCGGAGGGAGCGCGAACTCTCATCCTCACCCTGGTCGACGGCGACGACCCGACGGCGCCCATGGCCGTGGTCGAGATCGAGCTGTCGGCCGAGGCCTAGGCCGGGCGGGCCTCGGCCAGCAGCTTGGCGATGCGGGTGACCCCCTCGACGAGGTCGTCGTCGCCGAGGGCGTACGACAGGCGGGCGTAGCCGGGGGCGCCGAAGGCCTCGCCGGGCACGATCGCCACCTTGGCCTCCTCCAGGATCAGGTCGGCCAGCTCCATGCTGGTCGCCGGCGTCTGCCCGCGCAGCTCCCGGCCGAGCACCCCCTCGACCGAGGGGAAGGCGTAGAAGGCGCCCTCGGGCTCGACGCAGGTGACCCCGGCGATGGCCCGGAGCAGCTCGACCATCTTGCGGCGCCGCCGGTCGAAGGCGGTCCGCATCTCGGCCACGTCCTCGAGGTCGCCGGAGACGGCGGCGAGGGCGGCCGCCTGGGAGACGTTGGCCACGTTCGAGGTGGCGTGGCTCTGGAGGTTGATGGCCGCCTTGACCACGTCGGGCGGGCCGATCAGCCAGCCGACCCGCCAGCCGGTCATGGCGTAGGTCTTGGCCACGCCGTTGACGACCACACAGCGGTCGGCCAGCTCGGGCACGGCCGCCGGCATGGAGGTGAAGGTGGCCGACCCGTAGACCAGATGCTCGTAGATCTCGTCGGTCAGCACCCACAGCCCCCGCCCGGCCGCCCAGCGGCCGATGGCCTCGACCTCCTCCGGCGGGTAGACGGCCCCGGTCGGGTTGGAGGGGGAGACGAACACCAGCAGCTTGGTCCGGTCGGTGGTGGCCGCCTCCAGCTGCTCGACCGAGACCCGGAAGCCGGTCGACTGGTCGGTCTCGACGACCACCGGCTCGGCCCCGGTCAGGGAGATCGCCTCGGGGTAGGTGACCCAGTAGGGCGAGGGCAGCAGGACCTCGTCGCCCGGGTCGAGCAGGGTGGTGAACGCCTCGTAGAGGGCGTGCTTGCCGCCGTTGGTGACCAGCACCTGGCTCGGCTCGACGGTCAGGCCGGAGTCGCGGCCCGTCTTGGCCGCGATCGCCGCCCGCAGCTCGGGCAGGCCCGGTCCCGGGGTGTAGTGGTGGTAGCGGGGCTGCTGGCAGGCGGCCACCGCCGCCTCGACGATCCGGGGCGGCGTCGGGAAGTCGGGCTCGCCGGCGCCGAAGCCGATCACGTCCTCGCCGGCCGCCTTGAGCGCCTTGGCCTTGGCGTCGATGGCCAGGGTGGCCGACTCGGCGATGGCGGCGACACGGCGGGAGATCCTTGACACGGGGTTGCCTCCGTACGGGCATGGCGGTTGTCGAGCGAGGATAGAGTGGCCGCATGACCGACCAGAAATCCACCTTGACCCTGCCAGAGGAGCTGCGGCCGGCCGACGGGCGCTTCGGCAGCGGCCCCTCCAAGGTCCGCCAGGAGGCGGTGGCCGCCCTGGCCGCGGCCGCCCCGACCTTCCTCGGCACCAGCCACCGCCAGGCCCCGGTCCGCTCGGTCGTCGGCCGCATCCGGGCCGGGCTGGCCGACCTGTTCGACCTGCCCGCCGGCTACGAGGTCGCCCTCGGCAACGGCGGCTCGACCCTGTTCTGGGACCTGGCCACCTTCTCCCTGATCGAGCGGCGCAGCCAGCACCTGGTGTTCGGGGAGTTCTCGGCCAAGTTCGCGGCCGCCGCCACCGCCGCCCCCCACCTGGACGAGCCCCAGGTGATCGCCAGCCCCTACGGCAGCCACCCCCAGCCCCGGCCGGACCCGGACGTCGACCTGTACGGCCTGACCCACAACGAGACCTCGACCGGGGTCGCCATGGGCATCCGGCGGCCGCCGGGTGCCGACGGGCTGGTCTGCGTCGACGCCACCTCGGCGGCCGGCGGCCTGCCCGTCGACCCGGGCCAGGCCGACGTCTACTACTTCGCCCCCCAGAAGTCGTTCGCCGCCGACGGCGGCCTCTGGCTGGCCTGGCTGTCCCCGGCGGCCGTGGAGCGGGTGGGGCGGGTCGCCGCCTCCGGGCGGCACATCCCGGCCATGCTCAGCCTGGGGATCGCCCTCGAGCAGTCACGGGCCGACCAGACCCTCAATACCCCGGCCCTGGCCACCCTGTTCCTGCTGGCCGAGCAGGTGGACTGGCTGAACCGGCAGGGCGGGCTGGCCTGGTCGGCCAAGCGCTGCGACGAGTCGGCCGGGATCGTCTACGGCTGGGCCGAGGCGAGCGGGTACGCGACCCCGTTCGTGGCCGACCCGGCCATGCGTAGCCACACCGTGGCCACCATCGACCTCGACCCGTCGGTGGACGCGAGCGACGTCACCCGGGCCCTGCGGGCCAACGGGATCGTCGACACCGAGCCCTACCGGAAGCTGGGCCGCAACCAGCTCCGTATCGCCATGTTCCCGGCGATCGAGCCGGCCGACCTCGAGACCCTGACCAGGGCGGTCGACTGGCTGGTGGAACGGCTCTGAGCGTCCCCTAGAGGTGGACGACCGGGCAGGTGAGGGTGCGGGTGATGCCATCCACGGCCTGGACCCGGGCCACCACCAGCTTGCCCAGGTCGTCGACGTTGCGGGCTTCGGCGCGGACGATCACGTCGTAGGGGCCGGTGACGTCCTCGGCCTGCTGGACGCCCTTGATCTCGCCGATCTCCTTGGCGACCTGGGCGGCCTTGCCGACCTCGGTCTGGATGAGGATGTATGCCGTCACCACAAGCAACGACCTCCTTGAGTTCTGCCGCCGCCGCAACGGCGCGCCCACGGCTGCACCGGGGTCGAAGGTCTGCGCATGCTACACGCGGCCCAGGGGTGTGCCAAGGGTGTCCAAGAACGCGGTCGGCCAGGCATTTCACGAGAGCGCAAGGGCCGGTATGCTTTGCTTCCCCGACTGGGAGCGAGATGGCGGGACGGCGGCGACGGTTCCTCGACCGGGCCGAGGCTGGCGGGTTGCTGGCCGAGGTCGTGGCCAGCCTCGTCAGGCCTCCCCTGGTGGTGCTGGGCGTCCCCCGGGGCGGGGTGGTGGTGGCCGCCCGGGTGGCGGCTCGCCTGGGCGCTCCCCTGGACGTGGTCGTGCCCCGCAAGGTCGGCGCCCCCGGCAACCCGGAGCTGGCCGTGGGCGCGGTCGCCGACGGGGTCCAGGCGCTGGACGAGCCGGCCATCCGCCGCCTCGGGCTCGACATGGCCGCCGTCCGGGCCGAGGCCTCCCGCCAGACGGCCGAGGTGGCCCGGCGGACGGCCGCCTACCGCAACGGCCTGCCCCCGCTGCAGCTGGCCGGCCGGACCGCCGTGCTGGTCGACGACGGCGTGGCCACCGGCTGGACCTGCGCGGCGGCCGCCTCCTACACCCGCCGGGCCGGCGCCGGCCGGGTCCTGGTGGCCGTGCCCGTCGGCCCGCCCGGCCTGGCCGAGCGGCTGTCGCCGGTCGTCGACCAGGTGGTGGTGCTGGCCACCCCGGACCCGTACCTCAACGTTGGCCAGGTCTACGAGCACTTTCCCCAGGTCGACGACGACGAGGTCCTGCGTTGTCTGGAACAAAGGCGCCAGGAGGTCCGGGGCGCCACGCTAGACTGAATCTTCTCGTCTCCAACGCTGGAGGGCCTCAATGCCGAGCTCGCCACCGTCCGACCTGGGCCTCGCCGCCAAGTCGATCGCCTTCCACCCGACCGAGGCCGAGCTGCGCGAGTACACGGACGCCATGCCCCAGGCCCGCCAGACCGAGTATGGGAACGTCAACGTCCAGACCCGGGTCGTCTCCCGGTCCAAGGGCTCGACCTACGTGGTCACCGACCGGCCGTCCGAGCACAGCGACCAGACGATCGACCGCGAGGAGGGGGCCCGGCTGGCCGCCCTCCAGGACGACTACATCCGCGGCCAGGACATGGTCGTGGTCGACGGCTTCGTCGGCCACGCCGGCCCCTACCGCACCCCGGCCCGCCTGATCATCGAGAAGGCCAACGCCAACATCGCCGGCATGCAGCGGTTCCTCTACTACGACGCGGTCGAGGGCGACACCGCCCACGAGCCCGAGATCACCATCATCTACACCCCCAACCTGCCCGCCCCCGGCTACCCCAACGACCGGGTGATCGCCGTCGACCTGGACGCCGGGGTGACCCGGGTCCTCAACTCCGACTACTTCGGGGAGTCGAAGAAGGGCGGCCTGCGGATGTGGAACCGCAAGGTCTACGAGGGCGGCGGGCTGGCCATGCACGCCGGCTGCAAGGTCATCCCGACCTCGGACGGGCCGAGGACGATGCTGATCGTCGGCCTGTCGGGGACGGGCAAGACGACCACCACCTTCACCAAGCAGAACGGCTCCCAGGCGGTCCAGGACGACTTCATCGGGCTGTTCGCCGGGGGCCGGATCGTCTCCACCGAGGACGGCTGCTTCGCCAAGACCTTCGCCCTCTCGGCCGAGGACGAGCCGGCCATCCACGGGGCCGTGACCAGGCCCGACGCCTATCTGGAGAACGTCTCCCAGCACGGCGACAAGATCGACTTCTTCGACACCAGCTACACCCAGAACGGCCGGGCCGTGTTCAACATGCGCTCGATCGACAACTTCCCGGCCGACCAGGTCCCGCCGGCGTCGTTCCTGCTGGTGCTGAACCGCAACGAGAACATCATCCCGGGGGTGGCCCGGCTCAACATCGAGCAGGCGGCCGGCTACTTCATGCTCGGGGAGACCCAGGGCACCTCGGCCGGGGGCAAGGACGAGGAGGGCAGGTCGCTGCGGGTCCCGGGGACCAACCCGTTCTTCCCGCTCCGCCACGAGCAGCAGGGCAACCGGCTGGCCGAGCTGCTGGAGACCCACCCGCTGGAGGTGTTCCTGCTCAACACGGGGCGGGTCGGCGGCCCCGACGGCGACGACCGCTCCAAGAAGGTCCGCATCCCCCACTCCTCGGCCATCGTCCGGGCCATCGCCGAGGGCAGCATCACCTGGGACGAGGACCCCGACTTCGGCTACCAGGTCGCCTCCGAGGTGCCCGGCATCGACGACCTGGAGCTGCTCCAGCCGCGCCGGCTGTACGAGCGCCAAGGCCGCAGCGACGAGTACCGGCGCCAGGTCGAGCGGCTCAAGGCCGAGCGGGCCGACTACCTGGCCGAGTTCCCGGGGCTGGACGAGGCCATCGTGAAGGCGGTCAGCTGAACCTCTCGGAGATCGGTGAGTTCGGGCTGATCGCCCGGCTCACCGGGGACCTCGAGCTCGGGCCCGGGGTCGAGGCCGGGGTCGGCGACGACGCGGCCGTGCTCGAGCCAACCCCGGGGCACCGGCTGGTCGTCACCACCGACGTGCTCGTCGAGGGCCTCGACTTCACCGCCGAGCTGTCCGAGCCGGAGGACTGGGGCTGGAAGGCGGTCGCGGCCAACCTCTCCGACCTGGCCGCGATGGCCGCCGAGGCCCGCTGGCTGGTGCTGGCCCTGACCGTCCCGGAGACGACCCCGGTATCGACCCTGGAGCAGGTCTACGCCGGGGTCCGCGAGGCCTGCCTGGCGTACGAGGTGGCGCTGGTCGGGGGCGACGTCTCCGCCGGCCCGAGCCTGTCCCTGGCCGTGACCGCCCTCGGTGAGGCCGAGCGCCCGGTCCTCCGCTCCGGAGCCCGGCCCGGGGACCGCCTGGCCGTCACCGGCCCCCTGGGGGCGGCCGCGGCCGGGCTGGCCCTGCTCCGGTCCGAGGACCCGGCGGCCGCGGAGCTGCTGGGCCGGTTCCCGGCCCTGGCCGCCGCCCACCGCCGGCCCCGGCCCGCCCTGGCCATGGGCCTGGCCCTGGCCAGAGCGGGGGCCACGGCCATGATCGACGTCTCCGACGGCCTGGCCGGTGACGCCCTCCACCTGGCCGAGTCGTCCGGGGTCGGGGTCGAGATCCACGACGCCACCGTCCCCCTCGCCCCCGGGGTCCCAGAGACCGCCACCCTCCTCGGCCTCGACCCGTTGGAGCTGGCCCTCGGCGGGGGAGAGGACTTCGTCCTCGCCGCCGCCCTCCCCCGCGCCGCCGACCTCGGCGGCGTCCTCGACTGCGGCCGCTTCACCGCCGACCCCACCCAGCGGGTCCGGGTGACCCGCGCCGGCCCCCGCCCCTTGACCGGCCTGGCCTGGGACCACTTCCGCAGCGGCGGCTAGGACTCGGCCAGGACCTCGTCGGCGGCGCGTTCGCCGGACTGGACGGCGCCCTCCATGTAGGAGGCCCAGACGGTGGCGGTCTCGGTGCCGGCCCAGTGGAGGCGGCCGATCGGCTCCCGGAGGGCCTGGCCGAACGAGGTCCAGACGCCGGGCGGGAAGTAGCCGGCGTAGCAGCCCCCGCTGTACTCCTCGTCGGCCCAGGACCGCTCCAGCAGCTCCCGCGGCCGGCCCGCCCGCTCGCCGAAGTAGGCGGTCAGGCAGGCCAGGATGCCGGCCCGACGGTCGGCCCGGTTGCGGCGGGCCCAGGTGCGGGCCTGCTCGCCCTCGATGAAGCCGACCAGCACCCCCGGCGACCCGTCCTCGGGAGAGTTGTCGTAGACGATCCTGACCGGGCCGTTGTCGCTGACGGCCAGGCCGGACAGCCCCTCCTGGCGCCAGAACGGCTCGTCGTAGAGGGCGTGGACCTTGATCACGCTGCCCATCGGGACCCGCTGGGTGAGCTGGTTGCGCCAGCCCGGCATGGCCGGCCGGTAGCCGATCCGCCCGGCGATGGCCGGTGGCACGGCCAGGATGGCCCGGCCGGCCGCGAACGTCCGGCCGTCGGCATCGACCACCACCCCGTCCTCGCCGTGGCGGACGATCTGGGCCGGGGCGCCGAGCACGACCCGCTCGCCGAGCGCCTCGGCCAGACGGATCGAGATGGTCTGGGCGCCCTGGTGGAAGCGGCGCTCCTGGGCGCCGCCGGCCGTGGCGATCAGCGGGGCGATGCCGCCGGCGGAGCGGATCACGAACAGGGTGTGGAGCAGCGACAGGTCGCGGGCCTCGGCGGCCAGCGTCCCCCGGATGACGGCCCGCAGCCAGGTCCGGGCCCGCTCGGCCGTGACCCGGCCCTGGAGCCAGGTCTCGACGGTCTGGGAGTCCCAGGCCAGCGCGTCCTCGGCCGTCCAGGGCGCCTCCAGCGGCACCCGGGCCGCCATGGCGTCGAGCTCACGGATGGCCTGGCCCATGGCCACGGCGGTGACCGGGTCGCTGCCGTCGGGCAGCTGGCCGTCGAAGCGGTGGGCCTGGCCGTTGCGGAACTCGGTGTTGAGCCCCTGCTCGTAGGTCGCGTAGGTGGTGACGCCGACGCGGGCGGCGAGGGCGGCGATGCGGTCCTGGGTCGGGCCGATCCACTGGCCGCCGTGGTCGATCGGAGTGCCGTCGGCCGCGGGCATGGTCAGGGTCCGCCCGCCGACCCGTTCCCGGGCCTCCAGCACCACTACCTCGGCCCCGGCGTCCACCAGCCGGCTGGCGGCGGTCAGGCCGGCCAGGCCGGCCCCGACCACGACGACGTCTGTTGCGGCGGTCAACCTTCTCTCCTCGCTCGGTGGCGTCCGGTTGCGGCGACGCCTGTGAGAGCACGGCGGTCGGGCGAGTCACGGCCCCTCGCGAGCGCCGAGCGGGATGCGCGCCGAACTCTACGAATCCGCGGCGCCAGAATTCCAGCCCAATGACCGGTTTGCGATGATCTGCCGCCACCCAGCCGAGTGGCTGGAGTCGTTGCGGGGAAAGGGGAACCCATGGCGATCACAACGGAGGGGTTCGGGGAATCCCAGGGGGGTGCCCCGATGGACCGGGACCGCGCGGCTCGGTCAGCGACCTTCGACTCCACCAGCCCGGCCACCGGAGAGGTCATCGGGACCTTCCCGGCCGACGGGCCCCGGCAGGTCGCGGCGGCCGTGGCCAGGGCCAGGGAGGCAGCCGCGGGCTGGGCCGGGCTGGGCTTCGAGGGCCGCCGGCGGGCCCTCCAGGCCTACAAGGCGCTCCTCGTCCGCCGCACCGACGAGCTGGTCGCCCTGGTCCACCGCGAGAACGGCAAGCCCCACGCCGACGCCCTCATCGAGGTCGTGCTGAGCGCCGAGCACCTCGACTGGGCGGCCCGCAACGCCGCCCGGGTGCTCGGGCCGCGCCGGGCCCGCGGCACCCTGCTGCTGGCCAACCACGCCGCCTCGGTCGAGTACCAGCCCCTCGGGGTGGTCGGGGTGATCGGGCCCTGGAACTACCCGGTGTTCACCCCGCTCGGGTCGATCATCTACGCCCTGGCCGCCGGCAACGCGGTGGTGTTCAAGCCGAGCGAGCTGACCCCGGCGGTGGGCTGCTTCCTGGCCGACAGCTTCGCCGAGGCCGTGCCCGACCAGCCGGTGCTCCAGGTGGTCACCGGGGACGGGACCACCGGCCACGCCCTGTGCCTGGCCGGCGTGGACAAGGTCGCGCTCACCGGGTCGCCGGCCACCGGGCGCAAGGTGATGGCCGCCTGCGCCGAGCGGCTGACCCCGGTGGTGCTGGAGCTGGGCGGCAAGGACGCCATGGTCGTCGACGCCGACGCCGACCTGGACGCCGCGGCCGAGCAGGCGGTCTGGGGCGGCATGGCCAACGCCGGGCAGACCTGTCTGGCCGTGGAGCGGGTGTACGTGGTCGAGCCGGCCTACGAACGGTTCCTGGCCAAGCTGGTCGAGCGGGCCGGCCGCATCCGCCCGGGGGCCGGCCCCGGGGCCGACTTCGGGCCCATCACCCTGCCCCGGCAGCTCGAGATCATCCAGCGCCACCTGGACGACGCCTTCGCCCGCGGCGCCAGGGCGCTGGTCGGCGGCCCGGACGCGGTCCGGCCGCCGTATGTCGACCCGGTGGTGCTGGTCGACGTGCCACCCGACGCCCTGGTCGTGCGGGAGGAGACCTTCGGCCCGGTCCTGCCCGTGATCAGGGCCCGCGACGCCGATCACGCCGTCACCCTGGCCAACGCCAACCCCTACGGCCTCGGCGCGGCCGTGTTCGCCGGCCGCCGGGCCGACCGGATCGCCCGCGCCCTTCGCTCGGGCATGGCCAGCGTCAACTCGGTCCTGACCTTCGCCGGCGTGCCGTCCCTGCCCCTGGGCGGGGTGGGGGAGTCCGGCTTCGGCCGCATCCACGGCCCCGACGGCCTCCGCGAGTTCAGCCGCTCCAAGGCCATCACCCGGCAGCGGTTCGGTCTGCCCTTCCCGATGCTCAGCTTCGACCGCCCGGGCTACGTGCTCCCGGCGGTCAAGCGGGCCATGCGCCTGCGCCACGGCCGCACCCCCCGCCGCTAGCCCGCACCCAGCTCGCGCAGCACCTCGAGCAGGGCCCGCGGTCCCGGCGCCCGCTGGTCGCGGAGGATGGCCGCCTGGACGTGGCGGACGGGGGCGTCCCCGGCCAGCGGCCGGATGGCGATCCCGGCCGGGTTGATGATCACGTTGAGCTCGTAGGCGAGGGCGACACCGTCACCGGCGACCACGTAGACCTGGGTCTCCACCGGCTCGTCGCCGTGCCCGGCCAGCAGCAGCGGCGGCCGCAGCCCGGCCCCGGCCAGCACATGGCCGAGCAGCCGGGCCGCCTGCTCGAACACGATCGCCAGGTCCAGCTCCCCGGCCGCCAGCCGCCGGAACGCGGTGCGCCGGTCGACCAGCTCGTGCTCCAGGTCCAGGTCCGGCAGCCGCGCCTCGGTGAGCGCGGCCACCGTCGGTGCGAGCTGCGCGAACGCGGTGAAGAAGGACCCAAGCCGCACCCGCCCCCGCCGCAGCCCGGCCAGCTCGGCCAACTGCGCCTCGGCCAGGGCCAGCCGGTCAAGGATCGCCTCGGCATGCGTCGCCAGTAGCTGCCCGGCCTCGGTGGGCCTCGCCCCCTGGCGGGTCCGGCGGACGAGCCGGGTCCCGGCCTGGCGTTCCAGCAGCGTGATCTGCCGCGACACGGCGGGCTGGGTCAGCCCAAGGGCCTGCCCGGCGGCCGAGAAGGAGCCGTGGGCGAGCACGGCGCGGAGGGTGGCCAGCCGGGCAGCGCTCGGGCAACTGGGTCCTCCAGTGGACCACCCTGCGGAACCTGGTCGAGCTGCTGGTCGACCTCGGGCACCACCAGGACGCGGCCCTGATCCTGGGCGCCGCCGACGCCGCCGACCAGACCGCGGCCGTCACCGGGCCCGACGCGGCTCGCCTCCAGGCCCTCCGTTCCGAGCTCCGGACCGCCCTCGGCGACGAGCTCCTCGACCAGGTCACCGGCGAGGGTGCGGCCATGCCGCGGGCCGAGGTGGTCGAGCACGCCCTCCAGGCGGTCGCCCGGGCCGTCGACCGCCGTCAGCCGAGCTTGCGATGATCCCAGCTCGAGACCCGGGTGGGGTGGAAGCGGATGCCGACCCGCTTGGCGGCCTGGGTGGAGAGGGCGGCGCGCAGGTCGGGGGCCGGCGGGAGGCCGCGGTAGCGGGCGGCCAGGGCGACGCCGATGTCGAGGACCCGGCCGGGGTCGCGGACCAGCTCGGCATCGCATTCCAGGCTGGCCCCGCGGAGCTCCTCGTAGGTCGTGCCGGACTCGGTCAGGAGGGTGGCCCGGGGGTCGCGTTCCAGGTTGCGGGCCTTCTGGGAGGCGGCGTAGGTCCAGCAGTCGAGGTGGCCGGGGGCCGGGACGTACCAGAGGACGGTCAGGTGGGGGCGGCCGCCGGGACCGATGGTGGCGCAGATCACCGTCTGCTGCTCGTCCAGGAAGGCGGCCAGCTCGGCCTCGGTCATGCGGATCTGGCGGCGGCGGTCCATGGCCGCAGTCTACGGCGGCGACGCTGGTAGCCTGGCCCGATTGTTCCGTCCGAACCGGTCCAAGGAGGAGGTGGCCGGCATGCCCGTGCCCGCTCGGGTGCTGACCATCGCCGGGTCCGACTCCGGCGGCGGGGCCGGGATCCAGGCGGACCTCAAGACGTTCCTGGCCCACGGGGTCCACGGCATGTCGGCCATCACCGCCGTGACCGTGCAGAACTCGGTCGGGGTGCAGGGGTTCTACGAGCTGGAGCCCCGGGCCGTGTTCGAGCAGATCGAGTCGGTGGCCACTGACATCGGGGTCGACGCGGCCAAGACCGGGATGCTCGCATCGGCCCCGATCATCGAGGCCGTCGCCGACGCCTGCGAGCGCTTCGCCCTGCCCAACCTGGTCGTCGACCCGGTGGCGGCGTCCAAGCACGGCGACCCGCTGCTGCGCCCCGACGCCCTGGCCGCCCTGCGGGAACGGCTGGCCCCCCTGGCCACCGTCATCACCCCCAACCTGGGCGAGGTCAAGCTGTTGTGCGGGGTCGAGGTCCGCGACCGGGACGACCTGCTGGCCGCGGCCCGGGCCATGCACGAGCTGGGACCGCGCTGGGTGCTGGTCAAGGGCGGCCACCTGCGCGGCGGCGACGCCGTGGACCTGCTCTACGACGGCCAGGAGGCGGTCGAGCTGACCGCCCCCCGCCTGCCCACCCCCCACACCCATGGGACCGGTTGCACCCTGGCCTCGGCGATCGCGGCCAACCTGGCCGACGGCCTGGACGTCGTTCCCGCCGTCCAGGCGGCCAAGCGCTACCTGTCGGGGGCCATCGCCGGCGGCTTCCCGCTGGGCAAGGGCATCGGCCCCACCGACCACGCCTGGCGGTTCCGGGCCGCCGGCCTGCTCCGGCCCGGCGGCCCCAGCCACCCCTCGCCCGTGCCCTGGCCGTACGGGCCCAACCCCTACGAGGGCTGAACCATGGCTTCCCGCAAGGCGACGCTGGTGGCCAGGGCCCTGGTCGTCAACGACGGCAAGGTCCTGGCCGCCCACCACCGCCACGACAACGGCGACGACTTCTGGTGCCTGCCCGGGGGCAAGGTCAAGCCCGACGAGCGGGTCGAGGACGCCGCCCGGCGCGAGCTGCTGGAGGAGACCGGCCTGCCGATCGGCCTGGCCGGGGTGGTCTGGCTCCAGGACCTGGTCGATGAGGGCGAGTTCGTGGTCGTGTTCGCCGGCTGGCTGGCCGCCGGCCACGACGGCGTCCTCGACCTCGAGCCCAACCCCAGCGGGGACAAGAACCTGGCCGAGGTCGCGTGGCGGGACCGGGACGAGCTGCTGGCCGGCGACTTCCGCCCGGCGACGCTGCTCAAGCTGCTCGACCTCGGCAACCTCCCCGAGCTGCCCCGGCCCGAGGCCTAGCCGGGGTCCGGGGCGGGCTGGCGCAGCAGCTCGGCCAGGGTGTCGTTGACCTCTTGGAGGGTCAGGCCGCCGGCGGCCAGCTGCTCGGGCTCGAGCGGGCGCAGCCGCTGGCAGAAGGCGATCGCCTGGTCAACCGGCTCGGGGTCGTCGGGCCGCTCGTCGATCACCTCGAACAGGGCGTCCTCGGCGTCGGCGTAGCGTCCCAGCGCCTCCAGCACCCGGGCAACGGCCAGGCGCTGGGAGACCGACAGCTCAAGCTGCCCGGCCCGCTCCAGCAGGTCGGCGGCCAGCTCCCGGTCGAGGAGACGCTCGGAGCGGGCGGCCAGGGTCCCGGCCAGGGCGATCGCCCGCCGGTAGCGGACCGCGGCCTCGCCGGCCTGGCCGGTCCCGGCGTACAGGTCGGCCTCGGTCTTGAGCAGCTCCAGGGCCATGGCCACCCGCCGCATGTCGGGGTTCGACCCGGAGGTCAGCATGTCCACCAGCTGGGCCTCGTCCAGCACGGCCACGACCCCGGTCCCGACCCCGAGCAGCGGCTTGTAGGCCTCGTCGAACATCCCGAGGGCCTCGTCCCCCCGCCCCCCCTTGGCCAGCCCGATGATGGCCGCCAGCATGCGTCCGACCTGCTCTATCTGGCGCATGAGATAGTCCCGCTGGTACAGGGTCGGCCTCCTCGCCGAGTTCGAGTTGAGGTTTTCGCCGGTCCGGCAAAGGCTATCCCAGGCGCTCGACGACTTGAGAGGACCCCATGAGCGACCACCAACGG
Source organism: Actinomycetes bacterium (assembly GCA_036259695.1). Lineage (GTDB taxonomy): Bacteria > Actinomycetota > CALGFH01 > CALGFH01 > CALGFH01 > CALGFH01. The sequence continues at coordinate 13,732 of DATABK010000353.1, forward strand.
CCCGACGTGCAACGGCCCGACGTCCCGCCGCAACGGTCCGATGTTCCGCCGACGCTGCGCAAACTGGCCGCCTGGAGCTGGCGCCTGCTGGTCGTGCTGGCCGCGGCCGGGCTCCTGCTGTACCTGCTCATCCAGCTCAAGGTCATCGTCGTGCCGGTGATCGTGGCCCTGTTCCTGGCCACCCTGCTCGTCCCGCTGGTCAACTGGCTCCAGGCCCGCGGCTGGTCACACCTGCCGGCGGTGCTGACGGTGTTCCTGGGGGCGGTGGCGCTGATCGTCGCCATCATCGCCGGGTTCGTCCCCCTCATCGGCAACGAGATGGAGACCCTGCGCCAGCGGGCCGACGAGGGCGTGGCCGAGGTCCAGCGGTTCATCGCCTCGCGCCCGTTCGGGCTCAGCGAGGCCGACCTCAACCGCTACCTGGACCAGGCCCGCGAGCGCTTCACCGAGAGCTCGAGTGAGCTCACCCGGGGCGCCATCGAGGGCGCGACCCTGGTCGGCGAGGTCATCACCGGGCTGATCCTGTGCCTGTTCCTGACCTTCTTCTTCGTCAAGGACTCCGAGCGCTTCACCCGCTGGATCCTCGACTTCGCCGGCCGGGGCCGTGAGCGGCATCTGCGCGAGATCGGCCACCGCTCGGCCACCGCGGTCAGCGGGTATCTGCGCGGGCAGGCCTCGGTGGGGCTGGTCGACGCCGTCTTCATCGGCATCGGCCTGGCCATCGTCGGCGTCCCCCTGGTCATCCCCCTGGCCTTCTTGACCTTCGTGGCCGCGTTCCTGCCCCTGGTCGGCGCGTTCCTCGCCGGCGCCCTGGCGGCCCTGGTCGCCCTGGTCACCAAGGGGTTCACGGCCGCCCTGATCGTGGTCGGCATCACCGTGCTCGTGCAGCAGCTGGAGGGCCACCTGCTGGCCCCGCTGCTGCTTGGTCGGGCGGTGTCCCTGCACCCGGTGGTGATCATCCTCGCCCTGGCCGCCGGGGCCATCCTCGGCGGCATCATCGGGGCCTTCCTGGCCGTGCCGATCGCCGCCGTGGTCACCGCGGTCGGGACCTACCTGCGCGGGGAGCCGGTGGGGGAGCCGGCCGACGCGGGCCGGCCGGAGCCGGAGACCAGCGAACGGGGCGGGGGCGAAGGAGCCGGAGCGGAACCGGCCCCGGTGGAGCGGGGCCGGGCCTAGACGGCCCGGCGGACCTTGTTGGCCTTGATGCAGGAGGTGCAGACGTTGCGGCGGCGCGGCGTGCGCCCCTCCAGGATGCGGATCCGCTGGATGTTGGGGTTCCAGCGGCGCGGGCTGCGCTTGTGGGAGAAGCTCACCTTCATGCCGAAGCCCGGGTGCTTGCCGCAGATCTCGCAGACGGCAGCCATTGTCGGAAGACCTTCCTCGAGTGTGAAGTTCGCGCGCGATGAAGCCGGGCGAGGGTAGCACGGCCCGTCCGAGGCCGCACCTATACTCGACCGATGCCCCAGACCGCAGCTCCCGACCCGCTCGGCACCCCGCTGGCCAAGGCCCCCGGGGTGTCGCCGGCCCTGGCCAAGGCGCTCGAGGAGGGCTTCGGCCACCGCACCGCCCGTGACCTGATCGAGCACTATCCCCGCCGCTACCTGACCAGGGGCGAGCTCACCGACCTGGCCCACGCCAAGAAGGGCGCCGAGGTCACCCTGGTCGGGACGGTCCGCAACCTGGCCAGGAAGCAGCCCCGCCGCAACCTGCGCATCCTCGAGGTCCGGGTCGCCGACGACAGCGGCGCCTGGGTCTGCACCTGGTTCAACCAGCCCTGGCACGCCCAGAAGCTCACCGTGGGCACGGTCGCCGCCTTCTCCGGCAAGCTCGCCTGGAAGGCCGGCCGCCTCGGCATGGCCAACCCCGGCTACGAGGTCCTGCGCGAGGGCGACGACCCCGAGGGGTTCGCCAACGAGATCATCCCCGTCTACCCGGCCACCAAGGAGATCTCCTCGGGCCGGATCCGCCGGGCCGTCGGCGCCCTGCTCGACCGCTACGGCGACGTCCCCGACTTCGTCCCCGAGCCGCTGCGCCGGGCCCACGGCCTGCCCGACCGGGCCGCCGCCCTCGAGGCCATCCACCGCCCGGCCGACCGCAAGGAGGCCACCCGGGCCCGCGACCGCCTGGTCTACGACGAGCTGTTCGTCCTCCAGGTCGGCCTGGCCCTGCGCCGCCGCGCCCAGGAGGCCGGCCAGCACGGCCAGCCCCTCCAGACCGACGGCGACCTGACCAAGCGCCTCCTGGCCAGCCTCCCCTTCCAGCCCACCGGCGCCCAGTCCCGGGTCATGGCCGAGATCGGCACCGACCTGGCCCGCTCCAAGCCAATGCACCGCCTGCTCCAGGGGGAGGTCGGGAGCGGCAAGGCGCAGCCGATCGAGTCGCTGGTGCTCACACCGGGCGGGTTCAAGCGGATGGCCGAGATTACGGTCGGTGACGAGGTGGTGAACCCGACCGGCGAAATCACGGTGGTCACCGGAGTCTTCCCCCAGGGATGCCGGGACGTCTGGAGGGTGGTCTTCTCCGACGGCTCGACCGTCGAGTGTGACGACGAGCACCTTTGGGCCGTCAACACCTCGGCCGCCTGGTATCGCGGAGAGGCCGTCAAGGTGAAGACAACCAAGGAGCTCCGCGAGGACCTCCTCAAGAAGAACGGGTCGTCGAAATGGTACATCCCCGCCACGACCGCGGCCGACCTGGAATGCGGGGAGGAGCGCCCGCTCGATCCGTACCTCCTCGGCCTGCTGCTGGGCGACGGCTCGTTCCGTGCCAACCTCACGCTCTCGACCGCTGACGCGGAGCTTGTCGATGCGGCCTCGGTGGCGCTGCCGCCCGGCTGCTTCCTCCAGCGGACGTCCTCCCGGAAGTACGACTACAGCATCCGCTGCAGGCCTAGGCCGAACCAGTTCCAGCGTCACCCGGTCGCGGTCGCCCTGCGTCAACTCGGTCTGCGCGGCCTGCTGTCCCGCGACAAGCACGTGCCCCGCGCCTACCTGGTCGCGCCGGCCAAGATCCGCCATGCCGTGCTCCAGGGTCTGCTCGACACCGACGGAACCGTCGACCGGAAGCGGGGAAGCAACGTCACGTTCCTCTCGGCATCCCGACAGCTTGCCGAGGACGTGCAATGGCTGGTGCATTCGCTCGGTGGCCTGTCCCGCCTCCGACCAGTCACCAAGGCGGGCGGGATCTACTTCCTGATAAGCCTCCGGCTCCCCAACGACTACCCGCCGTTCCGCCTGGAGCGGAAGGCCCGCCTGTGCAGGCCGCTGACGAAGTACCACAGCTTCCGGCGCGCGATCCGCCGAATCGAGTACGTGCGGCCCAAGCCAGTGCAGTGCATCTCGGTCGCCCACCCCAACCAGCTCTATGTCACCGACCACTTCGTCGCTACCCACAACACCATGGTCGCGCTCTGGGCCCTGCTCTGTGCCGTCCAGTCGGGGATGCAGGGGGCGATCATGGCCCCGACCGAGGTGCTGGCCGACCAGCACGGGATCAACCTCAGGGGGCTGCTGGAGCCGCTGGGGGAGGGCGGGGGGCTGTTCGGAGGGCCGAGGGTCGAGGTGCTGACCGCCGGGGTCACCGGGGCGGCCCGCCAGCGGGTCCTGGAGGGGGTGGCCGCGGGCGAGGTCGACCTGCTGGTCGGCACCCACGCGCTGCTGTCGGAGGGGGTGGAGTTCCGCAGGCTGGGGGCGATCGTGGTCGACGAGCAGCACCGCTTCGGGGTCCACCAGCGGGTCCGGCTGCGGGAGAAGGGCGACAGCCCGCACGTGCTGATCATGACCGCGACCCCGATCCCGCGGACGCTGGCCTTGACGCTCTACGGGGACCTGGACGTCTCCACCCTGGACGAGCTGCCCCCAGGGCGGACGCCCATCGCCACCCACGTGGTCGCCGACGCCACCCTGCGCGAGCGGGCCTATCAGCGGGTCCGGGAGGAGGTGGCCGCCGGCCACCAGGCCTACGTGGTCTGCGCCCTCAAGGACGAGTCGGACAAGGTCGAGGTCCGCTCGGCCAAGGCCGAGGCCGAGCGGCTCCGGGCCGAGGTCTTCCCCGACCTGCGGGTCGGGCTCGTCTACGGCGACATGCCGGCCAGGGAGAAGGAGGCGACCATGGACCGCTTCCGGGCCGGCGAGGTCGACGTGCTCGTCTCCACCACCGTGATCGAGGTCGGGGTGGACGTGCCCAACGCCACCGTGATGCTGATCGAGGAC
>DATABK010000354.1:0-2917 GCA_036259695.1 Actinomycetes bacterium
GGCCAGTTCGGCCGCAAGGTGGTCCGCGAGGTCACCGTCACCTGCCGCAACGAGGCCCACGCCCGGGAGCCGACGGCCAAGGTGGAGGCGGTCCAGGGGGTCCGGGTGCTCGAGGTCGGCGACCGCACCTTCCTGGCCCACCAGGGCGGCAAGCTGGCGGTGGTGTCCAGGCTGCCCCTCAAGTCGCCAGACGACCTGTCGGTGGCCTACACGCCCGGGGTCGGCCGGGTGTCGCAGGCGATCGCGGCCAACCCCGAGCGGGTCTGGGACCTGACCGTGAAGGGGAACGCGGTGGCCGTGCTCACCGACGGCACGGCCGTGCTCGGCCTCGCCCCATCGGGCCGGCGGCGGCCCTCCCGGTGATGGAGGGCAAGGCGGCGCTGTTCAAGGAGTTCGCCGACATCGACGCCTATCCGATCTGCGTGGAGGCCGCCGGTCCGGAGGAGCTGATCGCCGTGGCCAAGGCGATCGCCCCCGGGTTCGGGGGCATCAACCTGGAGGACATCGCCGCCCCGGCCTGCTTCGAGGTCGAGGACCGGCTCCGCCGGGAGCTCGACATCCCGGTGTTCCACGACGACCAGCACGGCACCGCCGTGGTCGTCCTGGCCGCGCTGGCCAACGCCTGCCGGGTGGTGCACAAGCGCCTGGAGGACCTGCGGGTGGTCGTGCTCGGGGCCGGGGCGGCCGGGATCGCCTGCGCCAAGCTGCTGCTCCACGCCGGCGTCCGCGACCTGGTCGCGGTCGACCTCGGCGGCATCCTCCACCCGGGGCGGGCGGCCGAGCTCGACCCGCAGCGCCACGAGCTGATGGAGCGCTCCAACCCGCGCGGCCTGACCGGCGGGCTGGCCGAGGCCCTGGCCGGGGCCGACGCCTTCGTCGGGGTCAGCGGGCCCGGGGCCCTGCCGCCGGCCCTGGCCGCCACCATGGCCTCCGACGCGATCGTGTTCGCCCTGGCCAACCCCGTGCCCGAGATCCTCCCGGACGAGGTCCCGCCGAACGTGGCCGTGGTCGCCACCGGCCGCAGCGACTTCCCCAACCAGATCAACAACGTGCTGGTGTTCCCCGGGTTCTTCCGGGGCCTGCTCGACGCCCGGGCCCGCAGCGTCACCGACGACATGAAGGCGGCGGCCGCCCGCGGCCTTGCCTCACTGGTCGAGGACCGGGAGCTGAGCGCCGACTTCGTGATCCCGTCGGTGTTCGACCGCCGGGTCGCGCCGGCGGTGTCGCGGGCCGTCCAGGAGACCGTGGAGCGGACCGGCCTGTCCCGGCTGGTCGAGTCGGGCTAGCCTACCGGCACCATCGGAGCGGACAGAGGAGCGACCATGCCGGAACCCCTCGACGTCGACATCGTCAAGCTGGCCCGCAGCAACGACGCCTTCCGGCGCGAGATCGCCACCGGCGAGCACAGCCAGGTCGTGGCCATGACCATCCCGGCCGGCGAGGAGATCGGCGAGGAGGTCCACGAGGAGAACGACCAGCTGCTGGTGTTCGTGGACGGGCAGGGCGAGGCCGTGCTGGACGGCAGGACGTCCACGGTCGGCCCCAACGACCTGGTCCTGGTCCCGGCCGGGACCCGGCACAACTTCATCAACAGCGGCGACGGGCCGCTGCGCCTGGTGACCGTGTACGCCCCGCCCGAGCATGCCCCCGGCACCGTCCACCAGACCAAGGCCGAGGCCGACGCCGCCGAGGCCGCCGAGCACTGACCGCCTGGGAGGAGCTGCCATGCGTGTGCTGCTGATCGGACCACCCGGGGCCGGCAAGGGCACCCAGGCCACCCGGATCGCCGACCACTTCGACCTGGCCCGGATCGCCACCGGCGACCTGCTGCGCGAGCAGGTGGCCAAGGGCACCGAGCTCGGGGTGGTGGCCAAGGAGTACATGGACCGGGGCGACCTGGTGCCCGACGACCTCGTGATCGAGATGACCAGGGACCGGATGGTCGAGGCCAACGAGGAGGGCGGGTACGTCCTGGACGGCTACCCGCGGACCCTGGCCCAGGCCGAGGCCGCCTACCGCTGGGCGCTGTCCCGCGGGATCCCCTTCGACCTGACCCTCAACTTCGAGATCGAGGAGGAGGAGCTGTTCGCCCGCCTGGCCGGCCGGGCCCGGGAGCAGCACCGCTCCGACGACACCGAGGAGACGATCCGCCACCGCCTTGAGGTGTTCGCCGCCCAGACCCGCCCGCTGGTCGACTACTACCAGCGCCGCGGCGTCCTGGTCCCGATCAACGCCGTCGGCCCGGTCGACGCCATCAGCGAGGAGATCTTCGCCACCCTCCACTGGCACAAGGCCAGGACCATGGCCGCCGGGGTCAGCCGCCCGGAGTGGGCCCTGGGGAAGCCGAGGTCCTAGCCAGCATGCCGTGGCGGGGGGCGACCAGCAGCGAGACGGCGAAGACGGCCCCGGCCACCAGCGCGATGGTGGCCCCGGCGGCGACCCGCCACTGGAGGGAGATGGCCAGGCCGACGACCCCGCTGGCCGCGCCGAGGGCGGCGGCCAGGGCCACGGTGGCCCGCAGCCGCTCGGTCCAGAGCCGGGCCGCGGCCGCCGGGGCGACGAGCAGGGCCACGGCCAGGATGGTGCCGACGGCCGGGATCGAGGTGACCACGGTGGCCTCGATCAGCAGCAGCAGGACCACGTCGAGGGCCAGCACCGGGTAGCCGAGGGCGGCCAGCCCGCTGCGGTCGAAGGCGCCAAGGACCAGCTCCTTGTGGAGGGCGGCCAGGCCGGCCAGCACGGCCGCGCCGACCACGGCGGTGGTGACCAGGTCGCCGGCCTGCACGGTGACGATCGACCCGACCAGGTAGGCGGTCATGGTCGGCGGGCCCTGCGGCGCCGTGGGCGTGCACGTGCTCCTGCGGCGGCTGCCCTTCTTCACCATGGCCCTCGGCCACGCCACCTTCCCCGGGGTCGT
>DATABK010000355.1:0-4040 GCA_036259695.1 Actinomycetes bacterium
GCTGGTCGGAGGCGGTCGCCCAGCGCAGCACCCCGCGCTCATCAGCCAGCATGAGCCCGGCCCCATCCACCCTCAGCAACTCCCTGGCCGCACTGGTGATCTGCTGCATCGCCCGCCCCAGGTCACGTTCGGCGTCCAGGCTGGCCAGGGTGCTGATGTTGCGGGCTAGGGCGGCGGGATCGATGGGCATGCCGATCTCCTTCACCGGAGAGCAGGAGGCGCCAGCGGCTCTGGCCCAAGAGCGGCGGTGGTACGGCCGGCAGTTTACGGCATCGACGCATCCTCAACCCCGCCCTCCATGCGTTGCCATCGATGGTTGTAGCCAGATGAGGAGGGATACACCCAGCATGGCTGCCCCGGGCGGCTGATCTCGACCACGGGGCCGGTACCAGCTCCGTTGGGGAGTGGCGGGCCTAGACCTCGCCTGCCTGTGTCGGCGCCCGGGGCAGCCTCATCCCCGGACCGCCGGTAGGGATGACAAGGAGCGGCGCGGAGCACCGGAGCTGGTCCATGACATCTCAGGAGGGTAGGCCAGTCATCGAGTCCGCCAGTGCCCGCCGTGCCGCGTTCACCACGGCTGGTGCCAAGCCAGAGTCCAGCGGGCCGTGAGATCGCCGACGCACCGGCCCACCCCGCCTACACGACCGGTTCGTCGCTGCCTCGTTCCGGCTGCTTGGCCAACGCCACGGTCGTGATCCCGCCGGTTCCGAGCAGCTCCTGGGCCGTCATCTTGACCGACTGGGTCTGGGTGCCGGCCGCGAACACCACCGTGTCATGCCCCCAGCATCTCGGGATCGACGAACACGTTGGCGCCGGCCAAGGCCCCCAGTCCCGGCCCTTCCTGTCCGTCCAGGCGTCCTAGCCGGTGCGGACCACGACCAGCTTGTCGACGCCGGACTCGGCGCCCCAGACCTCGCCGGGCCGGCCGAGGAGCTGGCGCACGTTGGCCGGCGAGCTCGGCAGGGGAACGACCGTGAACCGCTCGGTGGAGGGGTCGAAACGGACCAGCGCGTTGGCGGCGAAGTCGCTCAGCCACGGGTGATCGTTGTCGTCCACGTACACGGCATAGGCCATCGGGTTCGCCCCGGGCAGCTTCCATTCCTGCCAGTGGCCGTCCGCCGGGTCGTAGCGGCCCAGCTGGCCGGCGTTCCACTCGCTCACCCAGATCCGGCCACGCGAGTCGGACCAGACCCGCCGAGCGCCCTGGTCACCGGTGGGCGGCTCCAACACCTCGGCGGCGCCCGTCCGGTGGTCGATGCGACCGATGTGGCTGCCGGCCAGAGAGGCGTAGAACACCTTCCCATCAGGGGTGGTGGTGATGCCGTAGGGACCCGGACCCCGCGGGGCGTCGAAGACCTCGACCCGGCCGACCTTCGGGTCGAGCCGTCCCAGCACCCCCGCCTGCCCGGTGAACCACAGGACCTCACCGCGGAAGGCGGCGGTGTTGAGGTTGGCCGATCCCCCCTTGGCCGGCAGCGGGTAACGGTCGACCTTCTCGGTGCGAGGGTCGACCCGCACGATCGCGTTCAGGCCGCCGTCGGTGACCCACGGGGCGCCATCCGGGCCGACGATCACGCCGTGCGGAGCCGAGCCGTTCCCGAGCGGGATCAGCCGGCTCTCGCCGCTGGCCGGGTCCAGCAGGCCGAGCTGACCGGACCCCTGGGCGGTGTACCACACCGAGCGGCCGTCGGCGGCCGGGGCGACGTCGTGGGGCCGGCTCCCGGCCGGGACCGGGTACTCCTGCACCCGTAGGCCCGCCGGGGCCGCCTCGGCGGCCGTGGTCGCCGGCCGCGCCCGGTCGGTGCCCGGCTCGGACGACCGCCCGCATGCGGTCACCAGGATCAGGAGCACCGCCAGCCAGCCGAGCCGTCCCGCCCGCCGCGCCGCAGCACCCATCATGTGACGATGATAGCGACGGCGGTTCGGCAGGCGAGCACGAGTCTCCGGGCCGGCGCAGACTGGTGGCATGACCATCGCCGTCCATGCGTCCTGGCGCCAACCCGCATGAGACCCTGGGGACGCCCGGGACGCGCCGCCGCCCGGGCGACCGTGACGCTGGTTGCCTGCCTCCTCGCCGCCGTCACCGGATGCGCTGGCAGCAGACCCGCCCCGACGGAACCGGCGGGATCCGGCGTCCCGTCCACGCTCGCCGAGCGACCCGACGGCCGCGACCTCGTGGCCCGTCTACGCCAAGGAGGGCACGTCATCTTCATCCGCCATGCGACGACCGAGGCGACCCAGGACGACCCCAGGCCCGACCTGGCCGACCCGAGCACCCAGCGGAATCTCTCCGACGCCGGACGCAACCAGGCCCGGGAACTCGGACGCGCGATCGGCCGCCTCCGGATTCCGGTGGGCACGGTGCTGGCCAGCCCCTACGCGCGGACCCGGGAGACCGCCGAGCTGGCCTTCGGCCGGGATCGCGTGCGCGTGACACGGGACCTCCTGAACGAAGCCTTCCCCGGCACCGACGACAAGGAGCTGGCCCGCAGGCTGCGGCGCCTGTTCACCACCCGACCGCCAGCCGGGCAGAATACGGTGCTCGTCTCCCACGGCTTCAACCTCCAGGGAGCGACGGGACTCTCGGTCGCAGAGGGCGAGTCCGCGGTCTTCAGCCCCGGCGACGCGGGCGGCCCCAGGCTGGTCGCGAGGATCACCGCCGGCGAATGGCAGAGCCTGGCGCAGCAGGGCTGACCGGAGGCGTTGGCCGATCTGATCGGCGGTCTTGATCCTCCGCACGGTGGCAGCGAGGGACTGGCTCCACGGAGAGTCTCCGGCTGGCCCAGCCTGCCGGTCGCCGCCGGGGTGCGCTGCGACCGTCTGGTATGGGATGAGAACATGGTGGGATGCGCGACGCTGTTTCTGCGGTCGACCTGGCCAGCCTCGCGGCGGCCGGGGACCGGCCGGGCGCCCTGTGGCGGCTGGATGGAGAGGATCTACAGGCCAACCTGATCCGGCTCGGTTTAGGGGATCGCATCCAGGCGCATCGGAACGACGAGGTGGAGGTCCTGATGGTGGTCGTGGCCGGCCGGGGCGAGCTCACCCTCGACGGCCGGGTCCATCCGCTCGCCCCGATGGCCCTTGTGCACGTGCCGAAGGGGACGGTCAGGGCGGTGGTGGCGGTCGACGGGCCGCTTGCCTACCTGTCGGTCCACCGCCGTCGCTCGTCGGGCCTTCAGGTTGGCCGCCACCCACCGAATGGACACTGAGCAGCACCGACATCGCGGACCAGCAAGGCGAGGGGTACGCACCGGGGCCACGTGGCTGGCATGACGCAAGGGAGGTCGTTGCTTGTGGTGGTGGCATACATCCTGATCCAGACCGAGGTCGGCAAGGCCGCCCAGGTCGCCGAGAAGATCGTCGAGATCGAGGGCGTCCAGCAGGCCGAGGACGTCACCGGCCCCTACGACGTGATCGTCCGCGCCGAGGCCCGCAACATCGACGAACTGGGCAAGCTGGTGGTCGCCCGCGTGCAGGCGGTCGACGGCATTACCAGGACCCTTACCTGCCCGGTGGTCCACCTCTAGGGAGGCTCGACCGAGCGGGACGGCGGGACTCACCCCGCCGGTTCTCTTGGCTCGGGAGGCGGCCGCAGGCGGATACGCCGCTCGGTTACGGCCTCTACCTGCTCGCGGCTGTAGTGCAGCGGGAACGCCTCGCCGCGGCCCCACGGCTCGAACAGGTCGGCGTAGTGGGGGCTGTTGGGGTCGCCTGACTGGCCGGGGCTGTTCATGACCAGGGAGCCGTCCCAGTTGCCGACGTCGATGACGATGCGGAAGGTCGCCCCGCCGGTTTGCACGAAGGTGTCGGCCAGGTAGGCCGTGTTGCCGACGGTGTCGCCGCTGCCGCCGCGCGGCGCCGGCCCGACCGCCAGCCGCGCCCGGGTCTCCTCGTCCAACAGGGGCGACAGCGGGTGCGCTAGGCGAGATATGTGCAGGCGTCCCCACGCCCACTGCGCCCGGTCCGGCCCGAGCAGCCCCTCCACCTCAGCGACCGCCGCGGCCAGGGTTGCGCGCAGGATCTGGTCGAGGATTGATTCG
>DATABK010000356.1:0-7850 GCA_036259695.1 Actinomycetes bacterium
CGACGCGATCACCCGGGTGGTCCCGGCGGGTGGTCAGCCGGCGGCGGCCTTGTCGAGGAGGCGGGCGATGGCGCCCTCGTCGACGTCGCGGGGGACGGGGATGCCGCGGACCCAGTCGATGTCGCCGACGCCGGGGTTGAAGACGTCGGTGCCGTCGGGCAGGAAGACGTGGGGGGAACCCTGGACGCCGCGGCGCTGGCCTTCCTGCCAGTCGGCGATCACGCTGCGGCGGTGGCCGCCGCCGTCGAAGGCGGCGAGGAACCTGGCCCGGTCGAGGCCGGCCTCGGCGGCGACGTCGGCCAGGGTGGGCCGGATCGACAGGTCGCGGCGGTGCAGGAAGAAGGCCCGGCGGGCCGCCTCGTCGTAGCGGTCGGCCGCGTCCGGCCCGCCCAGCTCGCCGGCCACCTTCAGCGCCTCCATGGCCGGCATCAGGGTCGAGGGCCAGGTCTCACGCCGCGGCGGGGCGAAGTGGTCCGGCTCCAGCTGGGTCAGCACCGGGATCTCCTGGCTCAGCGTCTCCCAGGGGGTGCCGCGCTCGTTGACCAGCTCCAGCGGCCAGCAGCGCCAGGCCACCGGCGGCTCGCCGACCGCGGTCCGGGCCCGGCGCAGGCGGATGCTGAACACATAGGCCCAGGGGCAGTGGAGGTCGGAGAAGACAGTCAGCACGTGCGGCTCCTAACGAGGGGGACCTAGACAATCCAGCTCATGGGCGAACTCGACGAGGTTGTGCCACCCTGGAAGATATCGCCGCGGGGCCCTGCGGAAACCGGTCGAAGGGCCGGCAACCCGGGGTCTCGCAACCGGAGTCTCGCGTCGGTCGAAGGGCCGACGCGGAGCTCCCGGCGATCACCCGGCGGCGGCGCCCGTCGCTGCCCGCCGCCGTCCGGGGACTTCCTCAGCGCCCGTCCGGCAACCGGGGCCGTCCGGGTCGAGGGTGTTGCGTTCCTTCCACTGGTTCGTGCAGCCTACCGCCGTGCGCTCCCGCCAATGGTGGTTGCCCTCCCTGGTCCTGGCGCTCGCCCTGGTCACGGGCTGGACGGCGACCCCGGCCTCCGCTGCCCCGGCTGCGCCACGGGTCGAGGCGCGGACCGCCGTGGTCATGGACGCCGCCACCGGAGCCGTACTCTGGCAGCGGCAGGCCCACCGGCCGGTCCTGGTCGCCTCCACCACCAAGATCCTCACCGCGATCGTGGCCAACGACCACTACCCGGCCAAGAAGGTGCTGCGGGTCCCCGAGGCCGCCGAGCGGGTCGACGGCACCCGCTTCGGCTACCGGACCGGCTGGCTGATCCGGCGTAACCAGCTGCTCACCACCCTCCTGCTGGTCTCGGCCAACGACGCCGCCGAGACCCTGGCCGCGGCCTGGCCGGACGGCGGCCGGGCCGGCTTTCTCCGGGCCATGCAGGCCAAATGCGCCGAGCTGGGCTGCACCGACTCCAGCTGGCGCGACCCGTCCGGCCTGGACGCCCCCGGCCACAAGGCCAGCGCCGCCGACCTGGCCGTGCTCGGCCGGGCCCTGCTCGAGCGGCCGGTCCTGGCCAAGCTGGTCGGGTCGCGGTACGCGCCGTACGCCTGGCCGAGTGGCCGCAAGACCGTCCTCGGCAACCACAACCACTTCGTCGGCTGGGGGCGCGACCCGGGCGCCCTCGGGATCAAGACCGGCTACACGACCAAGGCCGGCTCCACCATCGTGGCCGCCCAGCGACGCAACGGCCGCACCCTGGTGGCGGTCGTCCTCGGCTCCAAGGTCATGTACGAGGACGTCCGCGCCCTGTTCGGCTACGGCTTCAAGGTCAAGCCCAAAGTCGGCGCCGAGCTCCTCGGCCAGCTCCCCGACCCCCCCGAAGCCGCCCCCGACCCCGACCCAACCCTCCCCCCAGCCGCCGACCGCATCACCGGCCGGGTCGCGGCCACCCCGTCCCCCCTGATCGAGCGCCTCGGCCTGCGCCTCCTGGCAGCCCCGGTCCCGGTGGCGACCATCGGCGGAGTGGTGTGTCTGATCCTCGGAGGGTTGGTCCTGCTCCTGCGGCGCCGCTAGGAACGGGCGGGCGCGACGGTCCCTGATCCCTGGGTTTCTGGGCCCCCGCCGTCAGCGACCCCGACCCGACCCGGCTCGCAGCCCAAGGGCCCGCAGCTCCAGGTCGGCCAGGGCCTCGAACTCCCCGGCGCGCAGGTCCCCGGCCGGGTCGGGGGTGACCCGGTGGAGCTCGCGCAGGGAGCGGTTGGCCACCGCCCGAATCGCGAACAACTCGAGGTCGGCCCCATCCAGGCGCAATCGGCTGGCCGCGCCCGCCTCCCGGGCCCAGGCGACCCGGCGCGGGAGCCAGACCAGCAGCAGGGCGACGATCGGGACGGCCGCGGTCAGCACCCCGAGCCACAGGGCGAGCTGGTGGACGACCTCCTGCTGGGTCGCCCCGGCGTCGGCCAGGGTCCGCCCGACCCCGGCCAGCCGTCCGAACGGGTCGCGGAGCTCGTCGCCGACCACCGGCAGGCGCCCGACCTTCTGCTGGATCTCGGCCACGTCGCCGGCGAAGTTGCTTCCGGCCTGCTCGACCCGTGCCCCGGGCGCGGCCAGCTTCTCGACCAGCCGGTACAGGGTCAGCCCGGCCGTCACCCAGAGGGCCGTCCAGGCCAGCACGCCCAGGTCCCCGAGCAGCTGCCGGGCCCGCAGCCCCGCCGTCTCCGCGTACAGCTTCACGACCGGCCGGCCCGGCGGCTGGCCAGCACACCGGTCAAGTATCCAGGCGGCTTCAGGGGACTGCCTCGTCGCCGGGGACGGCGCGCACCTGTCCCCGGCTGTACGGGATGGCCTGGCGCGGCATGCGGCGCCGGATACATGACCGCTGTTCTAGGGCTGGTGGCGGCGGAAGACCACCACCGCGTTGTGGCCGCCGAAGCCGAAGCCGTTCGACATGGCCGCGTCCACCTCGGCCTTGCGAGCCTGGTTGGGCACGTAGTCGAGGTCGCAGGCGGGGTCGGGATCGGTCTGGTTGATGGTCGGGGGCAGGATCCCGTCCCGCAGGGCCAGGATGGTGGCGATGCCCTCGACCGCCCCGGCGGCCCCGAACAGGTGCCCGATCATCGACTTGGTCGAGGAGACGGCCAGCCGGTCGGCGTGGTCCCCGAAGGCGAGGCGGATGGCCTTGGTCTCCGAGACGTCCCCGGCCGGGGTCGAGGTGCCGTGGGCGTTGACGTAGCCGACCGCCTCCGGGGCCAGGTCGGCCGAGCGCAGCGCCCGTCGCATGGCCAGGGCGGCCCCGCTGCCGTCCTCGGAGGGGGCGGTGACGTGGAAGGCGTCGGCCGACTGCCCGAAGCCGACCAGCTCGGCGTGGACCGTCGCCCCGCGGGCCAGGGCGTGCTCCCGCTCCTCCAGGATCAGGGCCCCGGCCCCCTCGCCCATCACGAAGCCGTTGCGCAGGGCGTCGAACGGCCGCGACGCCTCGGTCGGACGGTCGTTGAACTTGGTCGCCAGGGCGGTCATCTGGGCGAAGGCGATCAGCGCGACCTGGACGAACGCCGACTCCGAGCCGCCGGCGATCATGGCCGTGGCCTCGCCGTGGCGGATGGCCTGGAAGGCCAGGCCGATGGCGTGGTTGGAGGCCGCGCAGGCGGTCGTGGTGGTGAAGTTGGGCCCGCGCAGGCCCAGCTTCATGGCGATCTGACCGGCGGCGGCGTTCGGCATGAGCTGGGGGACGGTGAACGGCGAGACCCGGTTGGGGCCCTTGGTCCGCATCACCTCGTCGCTGGCCAGCAGCGAGCTGATGCCGCCGATGCCGGTGGCGAACACCACCCCGGTCTCGTCTCTGTCGACCCCCTCCTCGATGCCACTGTCCTCCCAGGCCTCGCGGGCCGCGGTCAGGGCGAACTGGGTCGAGCGGTCCAGCCGCTTGCCCTCCTTCGGCCCCAGGCTGGTCGCGGGGTCGTAGTCCAGGCACTCGGCCGCCACCTTGGACGGCACCGGTTCGGGGTCGACCAGGGTGAGGGGGCCCAGCCCGGACTGACCGGCGGTGATGGCGTCCCAGTACGCCTTGACCCCGACGCCGACCGGGGTGACCGCACCGAGCCCGGTGACGACGACGCGCTGCAAGGTCCTACCCCACCGCCGTCTGCTTGGAGATCACCAGGTCGGCCGCCTCGCCGACGGTCTTGACGCCAGCGATCTGGTCGTCGGAGATCTCGATGCCGAACTTCTCCTCGAGGGCGAGCACGACCTCGACCAGGTCGAGCGAGTCGGCGTCCAGGTCCTCCTTGAAGCGGGCGTCGGCGGTCACCTTGTCCGCCTCAACACCCAGCTCCGAGGCCAGGACGTCCTTCATCGTCTCGACGACTTCCTCGCGGGACTGCGCCATCTCCTCGTTCTCCTTCGCGCCGGGGGCCACGATGGCGGCTCAGAATGCCGCCCGTGCCGACTGCCAGTCAACTGACCCTTCAGGTGTTACGCGCCCATCGTCATGCCGCCGTCCACGGCCAGGACCTGGCCGGTGATGTAGCCGGCTTCCTCGCTGGCCAGGAAGCAAACCGCCGCCGCCACCTCCTCCGGGGTGCCGAGCCGCCCGACCGGGATCTGGCCGAGGGTCGCCTGCTTGGCCTCGTCGCTCATGGCGTCGGTGAGCCTGGACGGGATGTAGCCGGGGGCGACGGCGTTGACGGTGATGCCCCGTCCGGCCACCTCCCTGGCCACGCTCCTGGTCAGGCCGAGCAGGCCGGCCTTGGAGGCGGCGTAGTTGGCCTGCCCGGGGTTGCCGACCAGGCCGACCACGCTGGAGATGGAGACCACCCGCCCCCAGCGTCGCCGCAGCATGCCGCGTAGGGCCTCCCGGGTGCAGCGGAAGGCCGCCACCAGGTTGACCTCGAGCACGTCGGTGAAGTCCTCGTCGCGCATCCGCAGCACCAGGCCGTCGCGGGTCAGCCCGGCGTTGTTGACCAGGATGTCGACCCCGCTGCCGCCGGCGGCCGCGACCAGCTCCTTGGCCGCCCCCGGCTCGCTCAGGTCGGCCCTGGCGACCACCGGCTCGGCCCCGGCCGCCTTGACCAGGTCGGCCGTCTCCTGCGCCCCCTGCTCGTCGGACCTGTAGGCGACCACGATCCTCGCCCCGCGGTCGGCCAGAGCGACCGCGCAGGCCCGCCCGATCGCCCCCGAAGCCCCGGTGACCAGCGCCGTCCGGCCGTCCAGGCCACCCTGGGTCCCGTCGCCGCCGGCGGCCACCGGGTCCCGCTGCTCGCCGCTCACAGCGCCGCCTCCGGGACCGGGCCGCGCAGGGGCGGCAGCATGTCCACGCCGTCCCAGAGGGTGCCGTCGAGCAGCCCGCGCACGATCGGCATGGCCGGCTGGGTCGGCTCCTCGGGCGCCGGCTGGGCCGGGTTGGGGAGGGTCCAGTCGACCACCGCCGAGCCCCAGGCCAGCCCGGCCCCGAACGCGGTCAGCAGGAGCCGCTGGCCGGGCCGGATCTGCCCCTGCTCCCAGGCCTCGGCCATGGCGATGGGGATCGAGGCGGCGGAGGTGTTGCCGTAGCGGGCCACGTTCATGACCACGTTGCTCATGGGAGTCTTGAGCCGCCGGGCCGTGGCCTCGATGATCCGCTGGTTGGCCTGGTGGGGGACGACCAGGTCGATGTCCTCGGGCTTGAGGCCGGACCGCTCGATCGCCTCGAGGCTGGACGCCGCCATCGCCGTGACCGCGCCCTTGAAGACCTCCCGGCCCTCCATGACGATGTAGTGCCGCCGCTCGGTCACGGTCCGGCTGTTGGCCGGGAACCGCGACCCGCCCGCCGGGGTCATCAGCAACCGCGACCGGGCCCCGTCGGCCCCCAGCGAGAACGCCCGCACGCCCCGCTCGCCCCCGCGCAGCACCACCGCCCCGGCCCCGTCCCCGAACAGGATGCAGGTGCCGCGGTCGGTGTAGTCCGAGATCCGCGACAGGGTCTCCGAGCCCACCACCAGCGCCGTCCTGGCCGCGCCCGAGTCGACGAACTGCGACGCGGTGGCCAGGGCGTACACGAACCCGGAGCAGCCGGCGATCACGTCCATGGCCGCGCCCCTGGTCATGCCCAGCTCCAGCTGGAGGATGCAGGCGGCCGAGGGCAGGGTGTAGTCGGGCGTGGCCGTGGCCACGATCACCAGATCGACCTCGTCGATCCCGACGCTGGCGACCTTGAGGGCCTGCTCGGCGGCCCGCTTGCCGAGCAGCGCGGTCGAGTCGTCCTTGCCGGCGATCCGGCGCTCCTTGATCCCGGTGCGCTCGGTGATCCACTGGTCGTTGGTGTCGACCAGCTCCTCCAGGTCCGCGTTGGTCAGGACGTAGGGAGGCACGGCGACCCCGAGTCCAACGATCTCGGCGGGCATGACGGCTCCTTTCTCCGGCGCGGGGGTCGGCGGTCGGGGGGCGGTCAGAAGGGCCGGAGGCTGAGCAGGATCTGGCCGGGTGTGACCAGCTCGCCCTCCCAGGCGAGGTGGGCCATGACCCAGCCGCGGAACGGGCTGCGGACGGGGATGCTGGCGGCGCCGTTGCGAACCTCGCCCAGGAGGTCGCCCGGCTCGACGTACGGGCGCTCGTCGTCGTAGCGCGACGGGGTGACCGGGTAGAAGCGGCCGTGGCCGGGGGAGACGGCGAACCGCTCGGGCAGCACCACCACCTCGCCCTGGTCCCCGCCCTTGGCCACCTCCGCCTTGGCCGCGTCGCTGGCGTCGCCGTCGGCCTGGGTGTGCAAGGCGTCGGCCACCGCGGCCACACCCTCGGCGTTCCCGGCCGACAGGATCCGGGTCCCCTCCACCGTCCGCTTGATCAGTCCGCTGAGAACGGTGCCTGGGCCGACCTCGATGAAGGTGTCGACCCCGAGGGCGGCCATCCGGCGGACCGACTCGGTCCAGCGGACCCGGCCGGTGAGCTGGCGGGCCAGGAGCTCGCGCAGCTCCTCGGCGTCAATGACCGGCTCGGCGGTGGCGTTGGCGACCACCGGGATGGCGGGGTCGCGCAGCGGGGCGGCGGCCAGATGGGGCTGGAACGTCTCGACCGCCGGGGCCATCAGGGGCGAGTGGAAGGCCCCGCCGACGTTCAGCGGCACCACGCGCTTGGCCCCGAGCTCCTTGGCCGCGGCCGGGAGCCGCTCCAGGGCGGTCCACTCGCCGGAGACGACCACGTTGCCGGGGGCGTTGTCGTTGGCCACGGCCAGCACCTGGTCCTGGGCGGTGGCCTCGACGGCCATCTCCACCCCTTCAGCCGACAGCCCCAGCACCGAGCTCATCGACCCTGGCCGGGCGTCGGCCGCCCGCTGCATCGCCTCGGCCCGCCTGGCCACCAGCAGCAGCCCGGCCTCGAACGACAGCGCCCCCGCCGCCACCAGGGCCGAGAACTCCCCGAGCGAGTGCCCGGCAACATACGCCGGCCGCGGTACCCCGGCCGCCTCCAGCGCCCGGAG
This sequence comes from Actinomycetes bacterium, assembly GCA_036259695.1. Classification (GTDB taxonomy): domain Bacteria; phylum Actinomycetota; class CALGFH01; order CALGFH01; family CALGFH01; genus CALGFH01. Next base: position 7,416 of record DATABK010000356.1, read on the forward strand.
CGCCGCCACCGACACACAGAAGATCGCCGGCTGGGCGATGTAGGTCTGCCGCAGCTCGTCCGGGCTGGCCGTCCGCAACGTCTCCGCCAGGTCCCACCCGAGGCAGGCGCTGGCCCACTGGTAGAGCTCCGCCGCCGTCTCGTCGAACTCGGCGAAATCAAGGCCCATGCCCGGTGCCTGGCTACCTTGACCTGGGAAGACGAACGCAACGCTCATCGGCTGACTGGCACCTCTCAGGTGTTTTGACACCGCTCCCCGGCCAACCTGACACCGACGTCGGCGTCAGGGAGGGTAACCGCCCGAGGACACGACAGACGGCAGGAATTCAACCCCTAGACCCCCCGGGTTCCCTCCAGGTTACAAGTTCCCCCAAATCCAGAGCCCAACCCCCGCGCGGCCTCGGACCGGCCAGGGCCACGGACCCGCCCGGACCTG
>DATABK010000357.1:0-3186 GCA_036259695.1 Actinomycetes bacterium
CCGGCGACCCGGCGACCGCGGCCGCGGCCCGGGACGGCGAGGCCGGCACCAGGGCCAGCCGTGGGGACCGGGCGGCGGCCCGGAACGGCAAGGCCGGCAAGCGGGCCCAGGCCGAGACCCTCCGGGCGCCCTGGTTCGTCGCCTGGGTGCTCGACCAGCTGCTCGACCCGGCCGACCGCCGCTTCGACGTGCTCGGGACCTCCAGAAAGGCGCGGACCGACCGGGTGTTCACCGGGGGGCTCCGGATCACCACCACCGTCGACCTGAAGGCCCAGGCGGCGGCCGAGCGGGCGGTGGCGGCGGTGGCGGGGCGGCGCAACGGGGACCCGTACGGTGCCCTGGTCGCGGTCGAGCCCGGGAGCGGAGCGGTCCGGGCGATGGTCGGCGGGCGCAGCTGGGAGGACGACGCCCGGTTCGGGCGGGTCAACCTGGCCACCGGCGCCGGCGGGGGTGGCCGGCCGGCCGGGTCGGCGTTCAAGACGTTCGCCCTGGTGGCGGCCCTGGAGCGCGGGGTCCCGCCCGAGGCGGTGTTCGCGGCCCCGGACCGGCTGATGGTCGGGCGGGGCGGCCGGGGGCCGGCCTGGCGGGTGGCCAACTATGAGGGCCACGGCTTCGGCAAGGCGACCCTGCGGACGGCCACCGCCCTGTCGATCAACACCGTCTACGCCGGGCTGCTGCTGCGCCTGGGCGGCGGCGACGCCGACCGCGGGGCCAGGGCGGTGGTCGAGGCGGCGGCCCGGATGGGGGTCGCCAGCCCGCTCCGGGCGGTGCCGAGCGCGGTCCTCGGCACCGGCGAGGTGACCCCGCTGGAGATGGCGGCCGCCTACGCCACCCTGGCCGCCGGGGGGAAGCGGGCGGTGCCGTTCGGGGTGACCCGGATCACCGGGCCCGACGGCCGGGTGCTGTACCAGGCAAAGCCCGGCGCCGACCAGGCCGTCAAGCCGGCCGTGGCCGTGGTCGCCACCGACGTGCTCCGGGAGGTGGTGGACCGCGGCACCGGGGTGCGGGGCCGGATCGGGCGGCCGGCGGCCGGCAAGACCGGCACCACCCAGGACCATGCCGACGCCTGGTTCGTGGGCTTCACCCCGTCGCTGGCCACCGCGGTGTGGGTCGGCTACCCGCAGGGGCAGGTGCCGATGGTGCCGCCGCGGACCGGGAGCCGGGTCTCGGGCGGGACCTGGCCGGCGGCCATCTGGTCCGGGTTCATGCGCAACGCGCTGGCCGGTGAGCCGCACAGGCGGTTCCCGCGGCCCGACCTCAGCCTGGTCCAGCTGACCGTCGACTTGCGGCAACGATGCCTGCCCAACCGGTTCACGCCGGCGGCCGAGGTCGCCTCGGTCGTCTACCTGAAGGCGGCGGCGCCGACCCGGACCTGCCGGGAGCCGGACCGGCCGGTCGCCGGGGTGGTCCCGGCGGTCGTCGGGGTGCCGGTGACGAGGGCGGCCGGGTGGCTGGAGGAGGCCGGGCTGTCGCTGGTGCAGCGGCTGCGGGTGGACGACGCGGCCGTGCCGGGGACGGTGCTGGCCCAGTCGCCGGCCGGCGGGGCGGCCCGGGCGGCCGGGGCGCCGGTGGAGCTGACCGTGGCCGTCGACGCCCAGGGGGCCGGGGGGCTCGGGGTGACCCTGGTCCCCGAGGTCCTCGGCCAGCCCGAGGAGACCGCCCGCCACCTGCTCGACCAGGCCGGCCTGACACCCGAGGTGCAGGCCGGCTGCGACACCGACGCGGCCCGCGCCGTCGCCGAGCCCGGCCGGGTCTGGCGCTCCGGGCCGGCCCCGGGCAGCCAGGCCGCCGCCGGCGGCACGGTCCGGCTCTGGGTCAACCCCTCGGGGTGCCCACCCCCCACGACAGCGACCACGCGGGCCACGCCGACGCCCACCAGCCTGGCCGAGCGGTAGCGGAAGCAAACCCGGGGAGGCCCGACCGGCAAGCCCGTCACGCCACCCTGACCATGGCACAGGTGCTCTTGGGGGCCATGGGGGGAGCGAACTCCCCCCACATGGAGCAGGGGCTACGGGGACTCAGCCGCTTGGCTTCCGCTCCCGGACAGTGTTCAGCACCGAATGCGCCTGCTGGTCGACCAGGCGGGTGAAGAGCTGCTGGGCGTAGCCGAAGACCAGGGCCCAGGCGAGGATCTGGGCCGAGGTGTCGAGGGCGCTGAGGCCGGGGACGAACTGGCCCCGCATGAGCAGCAGACCGAGGAAGGCGGTGACGGCGCCCATGGGGAGCTTGAGGGTGGCCAGGGCGACGGGGAGGCCGTAGGGCTCGGAGGAGCCGCGGATGCCGCGCAGGGCGGTGGCGGCGGCCACGGCGGCCGCGGTGAGGCCGATGAGCTCGACCACCAGGAGGTCGGCCCGGCCGGCGGTGCGCTTGACGACGTCGTCGACGTCGGGGGCGGCCGGGCCCGACTCCTGGCCGGTCTGGAGCAGGGCCGACTGCTGGGTCGGGCAGACGACCACGGTCTGCCCGGACTTCTCGGGCTGGAAGCAGAGGGGGACGGCCGAGGGGTTGACGAACCCGAGGACGGCCACGCCGATGGCCAGCAGGGTCATGACCATCGAGGTGACCAGCAGGACGTTGCGGAAGCTGCGGACCCGGAGCTGCTCGCGCAGGGCGGCCTTGCTGGCCGCCCGGACGCTGGCCACGATCGCGTTGCGCTCCTGGTCGGTGATGGCCGACAGCTCGGCGGCCTCGGGCAGGGCGTGGTCGGGACCGAGCCGGCCGGCCAGGCGCTCCAGCTCCCGGCGGCGGGGGTCGTCGGGCTCGAGGTGGCGCTGGACGTGGTTGCGGAGGCTCGGCATCTGCCCGGACAGGTAGCTGTCGGGAGCGACCCGGAGCAGGCTGGCCTCGGCGGCGTCGAGGTTGCTGAGGGCCCGCCCGAGGGTCGAGCCGGTCATCGACGCCCACACCCGCTCCAGCCGGGCCCGGCGGCCGCGGCGGCCCTCGGCGGCCTGCTTGACCGCGTCCAGGTGCTCGCGGATGGCCGTCCACCAGGGGTCATCGGCGTCGGCGGTGGCGGTGTCGAGCAGCCAGGCCCGCAGGGAGTCCAGCTCCTTGGCCCGGGTCAGGACGTCCTCGCGCCAGGCCGTCGGGACCGGCTCCCCGACCGGGAACTCGGGCGTCCGGCGATGGCCCCGCGGCGCCAGCGGCGGCGCGGTGATCGTGTCGGTCATGGTGCTTCCCTCCCCC
>DATABK010000358.1:0-5610 GCA_036259695.1 Actinomycetes bacterium
GGTGGGCGGGGTCGTCCGCCCGGCCGACGCAACCGCCGGCCCGTTCCCGGTAGCGTGACCCCATGGCGCGTCCCGACCGGGCGGTGGTGGTCGACGCCGGGCTGACCGTGGTCCTCGGCGTGGCGTTCGTCGCCTCGACCGCCGGGGCCACCGGCACCCGGCCCCTGGACGGGCTCGGCTGGGCGCTGGCGGCCGCCAACGTCCTGCCCCTGCTGGCCCTGCGCCGGGCCCCGCTGCTGGTGGTGGCCTGCTTCAGCGTCGCCTACCCGATCTGGGCGTCGCTCGAGTACCCGACCCACCTGCTCCAGTCGTTGCCCACCCTGGCCGCGATGGGGGCGGCCGGGGCGGCCCCGCGGCCGCTGTGGTGGCGGGCCCTGGCCCTACTCTGCCCGGCCGAGATGCTGGCCGCCGCGGCCAGCGGCGTCTGGGACGTCGACCTGCTGGAGATCGGCTACGTGGCCATCATGTTCGTCAGCGGCTGGGTGCTGGGCGTGGTCCTGGCCGCCCGGCGTGGCTACACCCGGGCCCTGGAGGCGCAGACGGCCGCCCTCGAGGCCGCCCGCCAGGAGCTGGCCCGCCGGGCCGTGCTCGAGGAGCGCACCCGCATCGCCCGCGACCTCCATGACATCCTGGCCCATGCCATGAGCGTGATCACCGTCCAGGCCGGGGTCGGGGCCCACCTGCTGGAGCGCGACCCCGAGCAGGCCAAGGGGGCGCTCCGCGTGATCGAGGAGACGGGTCGGGGCGCTCTCGGCGAGATGCGCCGGCTGCTGGGGGCGCTGCGGGGCGGCGACCCGCCGACCGAGCCCCAGCCCGGGCTGGCCTCCCTCGACCGGCTGGCCGCCCAGGCGACCGCGGCCGGGGTGCCGGTCGAGCTCCAGGTCGAGGGCCCGGCCCGGCCCCTGCCGGCCGGGCTCGAGGTCTCGGCCTACCGGATCGCCCAGGAGGCCCTGACCAACACCATCAAGCACGCCCCCGGCGGCCGGGCCACGGTCACCGTCCGCTACCGGCCCCACACCGTCGAGCTGGAGGTGGTCGACACCGGCGGCGGCCCCGGCCCCGCCCGCCCGGCCGGCGACGGCGGGCACGGCCTGCGGGGGATGCGCGAGCGGGTCGCCCTCTACGGGGGTGTGTTCGAGGCCGGCCCCTGTCCCGGCGGGTTCCGCGTCCTGGCCGCCTTCCCCACCGACCAGCCATGAGCGGTCCGGAGCGGATCCGGGTGCTGGTCGTCGACGACCAGGAGCTGGTCCGGGCCGGGTTCGTGGCCCTGCTGGCCTCCGACGACGGCATCGAGGTGGTCGGCCAGGCCGCCGACGGGGCCGAGGCGGTCGCCCTGGCCGGCCGGACCTCGCCCCAGGTGGTGCTGATGGACATCCGCATGCCGGTGCTGGACGGGATCGCCGCCACCCGCGAGCTCCGGGACCTGCCCGACCCGCCGGAGGTGGTGATCCTCACCACCTTCGACACCGACGAGTACGCCTACCAGGCCTTCCGGGCTGGCGCGTGCGGGTTCCTGGTCAAGGACACCCCGCCGGTCGAGCTGCTCCGGGCCGTTCACCAGACGGCCGCCGGCGGCACGGTCATCTCGCCGCCAACGGCCAGGCGCCTGGTCCGCGACCTGGCCGCCAGCCAGCCCGACCCGCGCCCCACCCCGGCCGCCCTCCAGGGCCTGACCGAGCGCGAGCTCGAGGTGCTGCGGCTGCTGGCCCGCGGCCACTCGAACCGGGAGATCGCCCGCGAGCTGTACATCTCCGAGCTCACGGCCAAGACCCACGTCTCCCGCATCCTGACCAAGCTGAACCTCCTCACCCGGGTCCACGCGGTCGTCTTCGCCTACGAGACCGGCCTGGTCACCCCGGGCACCACCGCCTAGGTCCTCCGCTTCGGGGACCTCGCCGGCGTCCCTCCTCCTCCCGAGGTACGCCCAGATGCCTGCTCCTGGCCGACGACGCCCGCCGCCCGCCTGCCTAGCGTTGACGGCGATCGCTGACGAGAGGAGGCCGACATGACGGTGATCGAGGTCGAGGGGCTGCACAAGGCCTACGGCGACCATGTGGCGGTCGAGGACGTCGGGCTGGAGGTGCGGGCGGGCGAGATCTTCGGGCTGCTCGGGCCGAACGGGGCCGGCAAGACGACCACGGTGGAGATCCTCCAGGGGCTGCGGCGGCGCGGGCGGGGGCGGGTCCAGGTGCTCGGGCTCGACCCGGAGCGCGACGGCGACCGGCTGCGGCGGCGCATCGGGGCCCAGCTCCAGTCCTCGGCCCTGCCCGACCGGCTGCGGGTCGGCGAGGCCCTGTGGCTGTTCGCCCGCGGCGACGGCGGCGCCTCGCCGGAGGGGCTCGGCCGGCGCTGGGGGCTGGAGCGGCTCTGGCGGCGCCCGTTCGCCAAGCTCTCCGGGGGCGAGCAGCAGCGCCTGTTCATCGCCCTGGCCCTGGTCAACCGGCCCGAGCTGGTGTTCTTCGACGAGCTCACCACCGGCCTCGACCCCCAGGCCCGCCGGGCCACCTGGGACCTGGTCCGGCGGGTCCGCGACGACGGCGCCACCGTCGTCCTGGTCACCCACTTCATGGAGGAGGCCGAGCACCTCTGCGACCGGGTGGCCATCGTCGACCAGGGCCGGGTGGTGGCCACGGGAACGCCCTCCCAGCTGATCAGCCGGGGCGACGCCACCCAGCGGGTCAGCTTCACCTGGCCGGGCGCCAACGCCGCCTGGCTGTCGCAGGTGGACGGGGTGGAGAAGGTGACCCGCCGGGGCGACGCCGTCGAGGTCGCCGGCAGCGGCCCGCTGGCCGTCCAGGTGGCCGCCGCCCTGGCCCGCCGGGGCGTGGCCCCGAACGACTACCGCACCCACCACCCCGACCTGGAGGACGTGTTCCTGGCCCTGACCGGCCGGGACCTGCGCGCCTGAGGAGGCCGACATGCTCGCCAAGCTGACCTGGACCGAGATCAAGCTGGGGCTGCGGGAGCCGACCGTGGCCGTGTTCGCCCTCGCCTTCCCCCTGATCCTGCTGTACCTGCTGCTCAACTCGTTCGGGACCCTGCCCGACCCCGACTTCGGCGGGGTCAGCCCGGCCGACTGGTACGTGCCCGCGTACGCGGCCGGCTCGATCGCCGCCACCGGGCTGATCGCCATCCCGGTGCACCTGGCCGCCTACCGGGAGCGGGGCGTGCTCCGGCGGCTGCGGGCCTCGGGGATCCCCGCCTGGCCCGTGCTGGCCGCCCAGACGCTGGTCGCGGCCCTGATCGTGACCGTCGGCTCGGCGGTCATGGTCGCCCTCGGCGACGCCTCCTACGAGCTGTCCACACCCAGGTCGTGGGCGGTCGTGGCCACCGGCTTCCTGCTGGCCACGGCCACCTTCTGCGCCGTCGGGGTCGCCCTGGCCTCGGTCCTCCCGACGGCCAGGGCCGCCCAGGTGGTCGGGCTGCTGCTGTTCTTCGCCATGTTCTTCATCTCCGGGGGCGGCCCGCCCGAGCCCATCCTCCCCGACGGGGTCGCCACGACCGCCAACGCCCTGCCCATGGCCTACGCCGTCGACGTGCTCCAGCAGGGCTGGTGGAACGGCACCTGGGACGTGACCGGCCTGGTCGTCCAGGCCGCGGTCCTGGTGGCGGCCACCGCGGTCGCCCTCTGGCGGCTACGGGACGCGTGAGGCGGCCGGGGCGGGATCGGCGCGGCACTGGTCCCGCCCGCCGGCCATGGCCGCCATGCGTACCGTATCGACCAGACCGGCACCAGGCGCAAGCGCCCCGGCACTTATGGGGCCTTGAGCCGCCGCCCACTACCATGGGGAGCCCCGGTGCGACAGAAGGAAGGGTCACGATGGCGTCGCTGAGCAAGCGCATCATGAAGTTCGTGCAGAGCCCCCAGGGCCAGCAGTTGATCAACAAGGCCAAGACCGAGGCCAGCAAGCCCGAGAACCGCCGCAAGCTCGAGGACCTGCGCCGGCGCTACCTCGACAAGGGCAAGCGCCGCTAGCTAGCTCGCCCGGCCCTGGTCCCCCGCAGGTGGTCCTTGACCTTGCAGACCAGGTCGGCGGGGTCGAAGGGCTTGGTGACCCAGTCGTCGGCGCCGGCCAGATAGGCCATGCTCCGGTCGGCCTCCAGCGACTTGGCGGTCAGCATGATCACCGGGATCTGCGCGTCCGGCCGCTGGTCCCGTAGCCGGGAGCAGACCTCGTAGCCGTTCAAGCGCGGCATCATCGTGTCCAGCAGGATCAGGCTGGGCCGGACGTCGAGGGCCTTGTCGAGGGCGTCCTGCCCGTCGTTGGCCACGACCACCTCGAAGCCCTCCAGGCGCAGGTTGAGGGCCACGAAGCGGACGATGTCGCGGTCGTCGTCGGCAATCAGGACGAGGTTGCCCATACAACCACAGGCGTCCGGCCTGCCCCTACCGATACGGGTCGGTTGCCAGGGCCTGGTCGACCCGCCGCCGGAACCGCGACGACGGCTCGACCGAGGCGCCCAGGTCGCGCACCCGCTCGGCCAGCCGCCGGTCCGAGGTCACCACCACCATGTCGCCCGGCGCCGGGTCGGCGGCGACCATGGCGACGATCTCGTGTTCGGCCGCGTTGCGGCCCTTCCAGGAGGCGAAGCCGACCTCGACGGCGCCGTGGCGCCCGGGGTCCAGGTCGGGCGGGCGGCGGTCGAACACGACGGCGACGTCCTCGCCGGTGGCGGCGGCGAACCGGTCCAGCTCGGAGACCAGCCGGTGCACGGCCCCGTCCCGGTCGTTCCACCACCGGTCGGGCCGCGACCCGATCAGGTTCATGCCGTCGACCAGCACCCGCCGGCGCCCGCCGGCTGTGCCGCCCGTCACCTCCGGCCCGTGCCCCACGTCACTGCCCGCCCCGCTGGATTGCTGTTGGCTTGCCTTCAGGGCCGCTTCTATCACGCGGCCAGTGACGAAGGGAGCCACCTGTGGACGAGACCTACTCCTACTGCTCGATGCCGCCGGTGGCCCCGCGGGAGTTCCCGGCCGGGACCGACCCGGCCCGGGTCGAGGCGATCGTGGTCAACGAGTCCAAGTGGGTGAACCACACCGTCCTGCACTACTACTTCTTCGACCGCGAGACCGACGGCGAGCACGTGTTCCTGGCCGACGGGACCAGGCGGTGGCGGCCATGGACGACCGACAAGGCCCACCAGGACGTCGTCCGCAACGCCTTCGACCACTGGAAGGCCCAGGGCATCGGGCTGGAGTTCGTCGAGGTGACCTCGCGGGACGAGGCCGAGATCCGGGTCGGGTTCATGGAGGGCGACGGCTCCTGGTCGTACCTGGGCCGCCAGATCCTCGACCGGGGCGCCAACGAGCGGACCATGAACTTCGGCTGGGACCTGCTCCGGACATCCCGGGAGGCCGACACCGCCCTGCACGAGATCGGCCACACCCTCGGCCTGCCCCACGAGCACCAGAACCCCAACGCCGGCATCGTCTGGGACGAGGAGAAGGTCTACACCAGCCTGGGCGGGCCGCCCAACAACTGGCCGCGGGACAAGACGCAGTGGAACATCCTGCGCAAGATCGAGCCCGACACGGTGCAGGGCTCCAACTGGGACCCCGACTCGATCATGCACTACCCGTTCCCGGCCGGGCTGATCCTCCGGCCGGAG
>DATABK010000359.1:0-17228 GCA_036259695.1 Actinomycetes bacterium
GAGCTGGCCCTGCTGGACGGCGGGCCCCGGTCGGCCTCGGCCGAGGCCGTGGAGCGCTCGACCTTGCTGGTGGTGACCCGCCCGGAGCTGCTGCGGCTGCTGCGCAGCGACGAGCAGGTGGCCGAGGCCCTGCTGAGCACGCTGGGGGCGATGGTCCGACGCACCACCCGCCAGATCAGCGACCTGGCCTTCCTGAGCTTGCAGGGCCGGGTGGCGGCCAAGCTGCTGGACCTGGCCGAGCCGGGCGGGACCAGGACCCGCCGGGTCACCCAGGTGGAGCTGGCCACCATGGTCGGTGGAGCCAGGCAGACGGTGAACCAGGCGCTGCGGTCGCTCGAGTCCCGTGGCTACATCCGCTCGGCCGGTCGGGTGTTCGAGATCCTCGACCCCGGGCAGCTGCGCCGCCTGGCCGGCGGGTAGGGGAGCAAGAACGTCCGCCGGGGGCGGGATGTACCCCCGGCGGACGCCTCCCCCCGTTCCCTAGAGCCAGTCGGACCGGTAGTAGCCCCGGTGGTAGACGTGGACCCGGTGGATCGGCGGAAGCGCTGCCATCAGCACGATCCCGCCGAAGACCAGCACGATGGCCGGGGTCGGGGTGGCGTCGGCAGCCTCGGCGGCCGCCGGGTCCTCGATGGTCCGCTCGACCGCCGCGACCTGGTCGTGCTCCAGGAGCGTGGCCGCGTCGGCCGGGACGGTCGAGGCCAGCAGGGACAGCCCGCCGATCATCAGGGCGGTGGCCGCGGCCAGGGCGACCAGCAGCAGGGTCAGTCTGGTGACGATGCGGACGGTCATGGTGTTCACTCCTTCCCGGTCACGGCCTCGATGGCGTACCAGCAGTCTCGGTCTTGCCGGCGGCACCGGCAGTCCACGCGCCGACAGCCGGACTGTCGTCTTGCTGACGTTTCCTCCAGCCCCGGTGCGCCCGGCCGGGCCCGGCACGGCGTAAGCTCCGGCCGACGTGAACCTCGAGCACCGGGCCGGCGTCCTGGCACGGACCGAGCTGTTCCGCGAGATCGACGAGGCGACGCGGCGGCGGATCGCCGAGCACGTCGCCGAGCGGGTCGTCGAACCGGGCCAGTGTGTGTTCGTCCAGGACGAGCCGGGCGACCGCATGTACGTCCTCGCCGAGGGCGCGGTGAAGCTGTTCGTCGCCTCCCGCAACGGCGGCATCGTGGAGCTCGTCCGGCACCGGCCGCCGGCCACCTTCGGCGAGGTCGCCCTGCTCGACGGTGGGCCGAGGTCGGCCTCGGCCGAGGCCGTCGAGCGCTCCACCCTGCTGGTGGTGACCCGGGCCGAGCTGCTGCACCTGCTCCGGGCCGAGGACCACGTGGCCGAGGCCCTGCTCCGCACCCTGGGCACGATCGTCCGCCGCACCACCCGTCAGGTGAGCGACCTCGTCTTCCTCGACCTTCAGGGACGGCTCGCCCGGCAGCTGCTGGCGCTGGCCATCGACGGCGACGGCACGGCCCGCACCCGCCGGGTCACCCAGGGCGAGCTGGCCTCCATGGTCAGCGGGGCCAGGCAGACCGTGAACCAGGTCCTGCGGTCGCTCGAGTCGCGCGGCTACATCCGGGCCGACGGCCGTAGCTTCGAGATCCTCGACCGCGAACGGTTGAAGCTCCTGGCCGAGCGGTAGAAATCCTCGTGGATGTCAGCTAGGTGACAGCGCCGTCGCCGAGAAGGCTCTTGGATGTCGGCACGCACCGTCCAGGTGGGGAGGTCAACTGCGCGTGCAGGGGAACGGTCACGACGATCCCGGTCAGGCACATCAGCTGCCGGTCTGCGAGTTCCTTGAGGACCTCCGAGGCCGGCGAGCCGTCGTCACCGGCGCCGCCCGCGGGATCGGCGAGGCGATCGCCAAGTGGCTGATCATGGCCAGGGCCGAGGTCACCGTGATCGACAAGGACGCCGACCAGCTCAAGGAGACCTTCCGTACCGAGGCCTGCCAGGTCGTCGAGGCCGACCTGCACCGCGAGGACGTGGTCGGCGTGGCCGACGAGCTGACCAGGAACGGCCCGGTGGAGCTGGTGGTCAACAACGTCGGCATCACCACCCCCCACCGGCTGCTCGAGATCGGGCCCTCGGAGCTCGACCTGGTGCTCGGGACCAACCTCAGAGGCCCGTGGCTGTTCACCGACCGGCTGGTGAAGGCGCTGATCGAGGACCAGGCGCGGGTCCCGGACCGGGTCCCGCGGCGGCGCGGGTCGATCCTGTTCATCTCCTCGCTGCACGACCGGTTCGTGGCCCGCGAGGCCCACTACAGCGTCAGCAAGGCCGGGGTCTCCATGCTGGTCCAGGCGATGGCCAAGGACCTCGGCCGGCACCGGATCAGGGTGAACGCGATCTCACCCGGCTGGATCCGGACCGCGGAGGACACCAGCACCCCGGAGCAGGTGGCGAAGTACGCCCGGCTGCGGCCGCGGATCCCCGCCGGCCAGGCCGGCGTCCCCGCCGACGTCGCCCGGGTCGCCCTGTTCCTGCTCAGCGACGCCTGGTCGGGCTATGTCACCGGCCAGAACATCGCCGTGGACGGCGGGCTGTCCCTGCACAACTGGCTGGACGAGTAGCGGCCCCCGGGGCGTCAGGGCGATCAGGGCCAGGCCGGCGTACACCAGCAGCCAGCGGTTGGCGGGCACGGCAACGGCCAGGGCGGCCATGGCCAGCCCGAGCACTACCCGGTGGCGCAGGCGCATCGGCACCTCCCGGTCGACCCCCGTTCCACAGCTCCTCCGGCTAGCATGCCCATCTCCGGGCCGCCGGAACCGTCGCCGGCCCGACCGGCAAGGTGTCAGCTTCCTGACACTTCCGCGCCAAGTGGCCGGCGCCGGCCGGTCTTGAAGCCGCGGCCCGGACCGGCGACTATCTTCCCGGAGTGGTACATCGCGGTAGAGCGGGGCAATCAGCCCGACGGCCGATCGTCCCGGGCGGCAGGTGATGGCGGACCAGCTGGTGGTGGTCGCCCTCCGCGTGGTGTTCCTGGCCTACGTCACCCTGGTGCTGCTGCATTCCAGCCTGGAGCGGGTGTACGCCCTGCGCAGCCGCCGACAGCGCCGGACCCGGCCGGTCGGCGCCCCCGTCCCGGCCTCCTGGCCGGCGGTCGACGTGGTCATCCCCTGCTTCAACGAGGACCCGTCGCTGCTGGAGGCATGCTGCCGCTCGGTGGCCGGCCAGGACTACCCGGGCACGGTGCGCGTCTGGCTGGTCGACGACGGCTCCCGCAACCGGGCGGCGCTCCTGGCCGTCTACGAGCGCTGGGCCGACCGGGGCTGGGACGTCCGGCTGCTGGACCGCAACGTGGGCAAGCGGGCCGCCCAGGACGAGGCCGTCCGGTGCGGGACCGGCGACCTGGTCGTGCTCATGGACTCCGACACGGTGCTGGCCCCCGACGCCATCCGCCAGGCCGCCGCCGCCTTCGCCGACGACCAGGTGGGGGCCGTCTCGGGCAGCATCGGGGTGCTGAACGCGCCCACCAACCTCCTCACCCGGCTGATCCACCACCGCTACCGCCTCCGCTTCCAGGTCGAGCGGCCGGCCCAGGGGTTCTTCACCTCGCTGCTCTGCTGCTCGGGGCCGTTCGCCGTCTACCGGCGCAGCCTCCTGGCCCAGCTGTGGCAGCGCTACCTGGGCCAGACCTTCGCCGGCGTCCGCTGCATCAACGGCGACGACCTCCACCTCACCAACCTGGTCCTGGCCACCGGCCACCAGGTGCTGTTCGAGCCGCGGGCCGTCGCCAGCACCAGCGTCCCCCGGTCGCTCGGCCAGTACCTGCGCCAGCAGCTGCGCTGGAACCGCAGCTTCTACCGGGAGCTGCGCTGGACCTTCCACGGCGTCCGGTCCCGGCATCCCTACCTGGCCCTGGACGTGCTGGCCAGGGCCCTGCTGCCCCTGCTGCTGGCCGTCGCCCTGCTGCTGCTGGCGGGGGAGGGGGTGCTGGTGGGGTGGGAGCTGCTGGCCGCCGACCTCAGCCTGGCCCTGGCCATGCTCCTCGTGACGGCGGCGTTCCTGCTCGTGCACGGGGCCAGCGTCCCCTTCCTGCTGCTGTACGGGCCGCTGCACGTGGTCCTGCTGGTCCCGGTCCGGGTCTACGCCCTGATCACGCTGGCCAGCCCGAGGTGGGAGACGCGCTAGCCGTGGTCAGCTGCGGGTGCGGGCCAGCAGCCGCCGGGCGTTGCGCTCCCCGACCTCGTTGCCCTTCTCCCGGAACAGGGTGATGGCCCGCTCCAGCTCGTGCTCGGACTCGCGGCCCCGTCCGCCCAGGAGCAGGACCTCGGCCAGGTCGACGTGGGTCTCGGCCCGCGAGTCGAGCTGGTCGGTCTTGCCGGCCAGGTACACCGCCTCCCTGGCCAGCCGCTCGGCCTCGCCGTGCTCGCCCCGGCGGGCCAGGGCGATGGCCCGGATGGACCGCCATTTGATCTGGGCGTCGGCCTGGTCGGGGGCGGCCAGCCGCTCGCAGGTGCGGGTGAGCTCCTCGGCGTCCTCGTTGCGGCTGCGCAGCAGCCGGACCCTGGCCAGCAGGGCGGCCACGTTCACCCGGGGCCCGGTGCCGCCCATCTCCTCGAGCTGGCGGTAGCCGTTGCGCAGGACCTCCTCGGCGCCCGCCAGGTCGCCGGCCAGCATGTCGACCATCGCCCGGGAGATGCAGTCGACGGCCCGCGGCAGCAGCGAGCCCTCCTCCTTGGTGATGGCCGTGGCCGCGTCGACGAAGCGCCTGGCCTCATCCAGGTCGCCGCGGTGGGCGGCCACCCTGGCCAGCACCCGGTAGGCGGTCGCGGCCAGGCTGGAGACGCCGCTGCGCTCGGCCTCGGCCAGGGCCTCGCGGCTGCGCCGCTCCACCACCTCCAGTGGCAGCGGCCCCCAGTACAGGGTCAGGCAGTGCATGCCGATGGCGTTCGCCTCCCAGCCGGGGTCCTTGGCCTCCCGGGCCAGCACCCGGGCCCGCTCGGCGGCCACCTCGGCCTGGGTCAGCCGGCCCCTGGTCCAGTCCAGGTAGGCGAGCAGGTGCCAGGCCTTGGCCAGCCCCAGCCGGTCGCCCAGGCGCTCGAAGGCGGCGATGGCCAGCTCGACCTCGTCGCGGCCCTCGCGGAGGAACTGCCGGGGGTCGTGCACGGCGGTGATCCCGAGCCGGCCGATGGTGGCATGCAGGGCCAGGCCCTCGTTGCCGACCGCCGTGGCCGAGCGGGCCAGCTCCTGGTAGGCCCGGGTCGCCTCGGTGAGCTTGCCGCTGGCCTGCTGGGCCTCGGCGAGGGGAGGCAGGGCGGCCAGCCGCAGCGGGTGGTCGGCCGGGAGGAGCCGGGCCGCCCGGCCCAGCCAGGCCTGGACGAGCCGGGTGTCGCCGCGGACGGCGGCCCGCTGCCCGGCGGCGGCATAGCGTTCGCCGGCCCGCCTGGCCAGCTGGACCGCCTGGTCGCCGGTCGGGTCGAGCCCCCTGGCGTACCGGTAGGCCTCGTAGAAGTGGTGCCCGACGATCTCGTCGAACTGGCTGCGCCGGTCCTCGGTCTCGCGCTCCAGCCAGTCGGCGTAGCGCTCATGCAGCTCAGCCCGGCGGTCGTCGGGCAGCCGCTCGTAGGCCACGGTCTTGATGGTGGCGTGCCGGAACCGGTAGCCGGGGCCGCTGTTGGGGGGCAACGGCGCCGCGGTCGGGCCGTGGTCGGCTCGGATCAGGTCGAGGCGGACCAGCTCCTGGAGCCCGGCGGCGAGGTCGGCCGCCGAGGCCCCGGGGTGGAGGGCCTCGATGTCGCCCAGGTGGAACTGCTGGCCGACGACGGCCGCCGGCTCGATCACGGCCCGGCCGCGGGGGCCGAGCCGGTCGAGGCGGGCCAGCAGCAGGGCGTGAATCGAGGTCGGCACCGAGCGGGCCCGCCGGTCGGCCGCCTCCTCGGACTCCACCGCCAGCGTCCAGCGGCCGTCGGCCGCCTGCAGCCGGCCCTCGTCCCGGAGGTTGGTGACCAGCTCCTCGACCAGCAGCGGGAAGCCCTGGGCCCACTCGCTGATGTGGGCCTGGACGGCCTGGTCGACGCGGCCGCCGAGCAGGTGGACGACCAGCTGCTCGCCCTCCCGCTCGGGCAGGGGGGAAAGCTGGAACGACAGCGCGTTGGCCTTGCCCCCGGGCCACTGGGCGCGGCGGGTGAACAGCTCGTCCGGGCGGGCCATGCACAGCAGCATCAGGGGCGCGTCGGCGTACTCGGCCATGTGCTCGACGGCGTCGAGCAGGATCGGGTCGGCCCACTGGAGGTCGTCGATGACCAGCACCAGCGGGCGGCGCCGGGCCAGCGTCTCCAGCAGGCGCTGCAGGGCCCAGAAGGTGTCCTCGGGCAGGCCGGTGTCCTGGCCGAAGCCGAGCAGCTGGGCGATCCGCTCGGTGACCAGGTTGCCCCGCTCGACGCCGGCGAGCAGCTCGGCCAGCCGGTCCCGGGCCTGCTGGGGCGAGTCGTCGGGGGCGATCCCGGCCGCCTGGCGGACGACCTCGACCATCGGCCACATGGTCACGCTGTCCCCGAAGGCCGGGCAGTGGCCGCGCAGGACATGGGCCTGGTCGCCGAGACCGCCGACGAACTCGTCGACCAGCCGCGACTTCCCGACCCCGGCCGAGCCGAGCACGCTGACCAGGTGGCAGGTCCGCTCGGCGGCCGCCCGCTCGAACAGGTGCCGCAGCAGGTCCTGCTCGCGGCCCCGCCCGACCATGGGGGCGACCGGCCGCCGGGCCCGGCCCGGGCGGTCGGGCAGCACCTCGAGCAGCCGCCAGACGTTCTGGGGCTCGGCGGCGCCCTTGACCGTCAGTGGCCCGGCCGGCTCGGCCGTGACCGCGTCGGTGACCAGCCGGTAGGTCTCCTCGCCGAGCAGGACCTCCCCGGGCCCGGCCAGCTCCTCGAACCGCTTGGCCAGGTTGACGGCCGTGCCCGTGAGCTCCTCCTCCAGGGTGCCGGCGTCGCGCACGAGCACGTTGCCGGTGTTGATGCCGAGGCGGACGTGGAACTCGAGGCCGCGCTGCTCGCGCACCTCCTTGGCCAGCTCGTCGAGGGCGGTACGGAGCTCGCCGGCCGCCCGCACAGCCCGCAGGGCGTCGTCCTCGTGCAGGTCGGGGACGCCGAAGGCGGCCATGAACCCGTCGCCGTGCCGCTTGCCGACGCTGGCCCCCCGCTCGCCCAGGGTGCGGCGGACGGCCTGGCCGTAGCGGTCCAGCAGCCGCTGCATGGGGAGGGGGTCGAGCGCACGCTCCAGGTCGGTCGACTTGACCACGTCGCAGAACAGGACGGTGACGATCCGGAACTCCTGGGTCGAGGTCCGCGCGACCGCCCTGCCGCATTCGGGGCAGAACTTGGCTTTCTCGACCAGCTCGGTGTCACAGTTCGGGCATCTCGCCATACCGAGGAGTATATGGACGATCGGGCAGTGGAACCGTCCTGTTGGTGACAGTTCCAGCAAGCGCCACGATCGTCAGGAATTCGGGTACTCCAATGGGGGCCGGCTGGCTAGGCTGTGCCGTGGCGGAACCAACAGCGAGGGGTGGAGCGTGGCGCCGGAGCGCAGGCGGAGTGCGCGGGACTACGAGCAGGCGCTGCGGCGCCAGGAGCTGGCCACCGGCCGGGCGCTGGTCGCGGCCCTTCCCACCGAGGGGTCGCCGGGGACGCGGGAGCTGGCCGCGGCCAGGCGGGTGCTGACCCAGGCCCTGTTCGAGCTGCGGCGCCTCGGCCGTGAGCTCGACGAGCAGATCGAGAGTCTCCGCTCCCGGCCCGGCCAGGGCCGCCCGGCCCCGTCACGCGGCGGCGGACCTGGCGAGCTGGATCGGTTCCAGGCGGTGCGCGACGCCGTCGAGGAGATCGCCGAGCGCTGGGAGGGCCGCCGCGACCAGCTGGGAGCCGAGCTGGACCGGCGCCAGCCCCACCGACGCCAAGGGCAGGAGCAGCGGCGCCCGGCCGGGGACCGGCGAGGGCAGGGCCGGGGCCCGGGGCAGTCGGGCCAGGGCCAAGGGCCGGGTCAGCCGCGGGGGCGGCGCACCGGCCAGCCGCAGTCCGGCCAAGGCGGGCAGCCCCGTGGGGGCAGGGACCGGGACCGCGGGGAGCGCCGCGGCGAGGGCAGGGGTCGTGGAGGGGTCGGCGACCGGGACGGGGTCAGCGGCCGGGGGGCCGCTGCTCCCGCTCGGCCAGAACGACCTCGATCCCCCCGGTCACGTCGTTCACCAGGTTGAACAGCAGGGTCAGGAGCACGGTGACGATGCTCCACACCACCACGCCGAGCAGCCCGATGAACGCGTACCACCGGAAGACGGTGCCGGCCGGGAAGCCGACCTCGAGGTTGAAGTTCAGCGCGAACTCGGTCACCGACTGGAACACGCCCATGTTGACCAGCACGAACCAGATGACGGCGAACACCAGCAGGCTGATCAGCATCAGGCAGAAGTAGAAGACGACCGAGAACTTCAGCACCGACCAGGGATCGAGCCGGCGCAGGACCAGCCGTGCCCGCCGGTCGACGGCCGGCGCCATTGCCGAAGCCGCCGGACGCTGCAGGGGCCGCGTCTGCACCTGCGGGTACTGGCTGGACATTGGCTACTCCTCGTCCTTGACGACCGGTGCCACGGCGACGACCCGGCCGCTCGTTCTCGCAAGCCGCATGATGCGCACACCTTGGGTCGCTCTGCCAGCCCGGCGGACCTCGTTGACGCGCGTCCGGATGATCTGCCCGGCATCGGTGATGAGGAAGATGTCGTCGTCGTCCTGCACCACCAGGGCGCCGGCGATGAAGCCACGGGCCTCGGTCAGCTCGGCCGTCTTGACCCCCTGGATGCCGCGGCCCTTGCGGGCGTACTGCTCCAGCGGGGTGCGCTTGCCGTAGCCGGCGTCGGTGACCACCAGCAGGTCGGCGTTCGAGCGGACCACCTCCATGGCCAGCACCTGGTCCTCGCGCCGCAGCCGCATGGCGGTCACGCCGCTGGTCTGCCTTCCCATCGGGCGTACGTGGTTCTCGCCGAAGCGCACGGCCATGCCCTTACGGGAGACGAACAGAAGGTCGTCCTCGCCCGAGGTGAGCTTGACCCCGATGAGCTCATCGTCGCCTCGCAGGTTGATCGCGATCAGTCCCACCCTGGGCGAGTCGTACTCGCCCAGGGCGGTCTTCTTCACCATGCCGTACTTGGTACCCAGGACGAGGAACTTACCATCGTCGTAGTCGTCCAGGTCGAGCACTGCTGCGATCTTCTCATCCGGCTGGAATGTCGCCCCCGGCACGTTGGCCACATAGGTGCCGCGGGCGTTCTTGGCCGCCTCGGGCAGCTCGTGGACCTTCACCCGGTAGACCCGGCCCTTGTTGGTGAAGAACAGCACCCAGTGGTGGGTGTTGGTGATGGCCAGGAACTGGACGATGTCGTCCTCTTTGAGGTTGGCTCCCCGCACCCCGCGGCCACCCCGGTTCTGGGCCCGGTAGTCGCCGAGGGCGACCCGCTTGACGTAGCCGGTCCTGGTCACGGTGACCACCACCGGCTCGGCCGCGATCAGGTCCTCGATCGACAGCTCGCCCTCGTCGGGCCGGATCTCGGTCCGCCGGGGGTCGGCGAAGCGCCGCCTGATCTCCAGCAGCTCCTCCTTGACGATGCCGCGCACCTTGGAGGGGTCGTCGAGGATGGCCTGGAGCTCCGCGATCTTGGTCTGGAGCTCGGCGTACTCCTCCTGGAGCTTGCGGCGCTCGAGGGCGGCCAGCCGGCGCAGCTGCATGTCCAGGATGGCCGTGGCCTGGATCTCGGAGAGCGAGTAGCGCTCCATCAGCTGGGTCCGGGCGACGTCGGCCGACTCGGCGTTGCGGATGAGGTTGATGACCTCGTCCAGGTGGTCGAGGGCGACCAGGAGGCCCTCGAGGATGTGGGCCCGCTCCTGGGCCTTGCGCAGCTCGTAGCGGGTCCGGCGGACGACGACGGTGACCTGGTGGGCGATGTAGTGCGACAGCATCTCGGCCAGGTTGAGCACCCGAGGGACGCCGTCGACCAGGGCCAGCATGATCACGCCGAAGCTGTCCTGGAGCTGGGTGTGCTTGTAGAGCTGGTTGAGCACGACCTGGGGGACGGCGTCGCGGCGGCACTCGATGACCAGGCGGGTGCCCTCCTTGTTGGACTCGTTGGCGATGTCCACGATGCCGTTCAGGCGGCCCTCCCGGACCAGGTCACGGATGCGGACCAGCAGGCGGTCGCCCGAGACCTGGTAGGGGAGCTCGGTGACGACCAGGCGCTGGCCGCCGCGGTTGTTCTCCTCGATGCGCACCTTGGAGCGGACCCGGATGGAGCCGCGCCCGGTCAGGAAGGCGTCGCGGATCCCGGAGGTGCCCATGATCGAGGCCCCGGTCGGGAAGTCCGGGCCCTTCACCCAGCGGAGCAGGTCCTCGCTGGCCAGCTCGGGGTTGTCGATCAGGGCGACGGTGGCGTCGATGACCTCGCCCAGGTTGTGGGGCGGGATCTTGGTCGCCATCCCGACGGCGATGCCCTCGGACCCGTTGGCCAGCAGGTTGGGGAACCGGGCGGGCAGGACCACCGGCTCCTGGCTCTCGTTGTCGTAGTTGGGCGTGAAGTCGACGGTCTCCTTGTCGATGTCACGCAGCAGCTCCATGGCCAGGGCGTTCAGCCGGGCCTCGGTGTACCGCATGGCCGCCGGCTCGTCCCCGTCGGCGGTGCCGAAGTTGCCCTGGCCGTCGATCAGGGGGTAGCGGGAGGCGAAGTCCTGCCCCAGGCGGACCATGGCGTCGTAGACGGCGGTGTCGCTGTGGGGGTGGTATTTGCCCAGGACCGAGCCGACGATGTACGCCGACTTGCGGCGACCGTTCGGGGGCCGCACGCCCTCCTCGTTCGCGCCCCAGAGGATCCGCCGGTGCACCGGCTTGAGGCCGTCGCGCACGTCCGGCAGCGCCCGGGCCACGATCACGCTCATCGCGTAGTCGAGGAAGGAGCGCTGCATCTCTTCCTCTATTTCGATTGGCTCGATCCGTCTTGCGTCTGGCATGTAATCCCTTCCGGGTCCTCCGGTCTGCTTCGGGCTCCTACCGCTTACGCGCCCGATCCATGTGGGGGGAGCTCGCTCCCCCACGGCCCCCCAAGAGCGCCTGTGCCATGGCCACCTTGGTCAATTCACTAGCGGTCAGATGTCCAGGAAACGCACGTCCTTGGCGTTGCGCTGGATGAAGTTGCGGCGGTACTCGACGTTCTCGCCCATCAGGATCGTGAAGATCTCGTCGGCGATGGCCGCGTCCTCCAGGCCGACCTGGAGCAGGGTGCGGCGCTCCGGGTCCATGGTGGTCTCCCACAGCTCGTCGGCGTTCATCTCGCCCAGGCCCTTGTACCGCTGCGGCTTGACGTTGCGGCTCTTGGCCGGGTTGCGCTTGAACCACTGCTCGCGCTCGGCCTCGGTGTAGGCGTAGAAGACGTCATCGTCGCCGCGGGCGTACTTGATCTTGTAGAGCGGCGGCTGGGCGATGTAGACGAAGCCGGACTCGACCAGCCCGCGCAGGAACCGGAACAGGAAGGTCAGCAGCAGGGTCCGGATGTGGGAGCCGTCGACGTCGGCGTCGGCCATCAACACGATCTTGTTGTACCGGGCCTTGGTGAGGTCGAAGTCCTCGCCGATGCCGGTGCCCATGGCCGTGATGATGGACTGGATCTCGACGTTCTTGAGCGCCTGGTCCAGCCGGGCCTTCTCGACGTTCAGGATCTTGCCCCGGATGGGCAGGATGGCCTGGAAGGTGCGGTTTCGGGCCTCCTTGGCCGAGCCGCCGGCCGAGTTCCCCTCGACGATGAACAGCTCCGCCTGGCGCGGGTCCCGCGAGGAGCAGTCGGCCAGCTTGCCGGGGAGCGAGGACGACTCCAGCAGCGACTTGCGCCTGGTCAGCTCGCGGGCGTTGCGGGCGGCCATGCGGGCCCGAGCGGCCTGGATGCACTTGACGACGATCGCCTTGGCCTGGGGGCCGTGCTCCTCGAACCACTCGTCAAGGGCCCGGTTGGTCGTCTGCTGGACGAACCCCTTGATGTCGGTGTTGCCGAGCTTGGTCTTGGTCTGGCCCTCGAACTGGGGCTCGCGCAGCTTCACCGAGACGATCGCGGTCAGGCCCTCGCGGACGTCGTCCCCGCTGAGGTTGGGGTCCTTCTCCTTGAGCAGGGCGCTGGCCCGCGCGTAGCGGTTGATCGTCGAGGTCAGGGCGGCCCGGAAGCCCTCCTCGTGGGTCCCGCCCTCGTGGGTGTTGATGGTGTTGGCGAAGGTCGAGACGGCGTCGTTGTAGCTCGAGTTCCACTGCATGGCGACCTCCGCGAAGTGGGAGTTCGCCTGGCCCTCGAAGTAGATGATCTGCGGGTGGACCGGCTCCTTGGAGGCGTTGATGTGGGCCACGAAGTCGCGGATGCCGCCGGCGTACTCGTAGACCTCCGACTTGCTCTCGTCCCGCTCGTCGGTGAGGCTGATCCGCAGGCCGGCATTGAGGAAGGCCATCTCCCGCATCCGGTTGGAGAGCGTCTCGAAGCGGAACTCGGTCTCCTCGAAGACGTCGGGGTCGGGCCAGAACACGACCGTCGAGCCGTGGCCCTTGGCCTTGCCGACCCGCTCCAGCGGGGCGATGGGCAGGCCACGCTCGTAGTTCTGGCGGTGGCGCCAGCCGTCACGGACCACCTCGACCTCGAGCCGCTTGGAGAGGGCGTTGACCACCGACACGCCGACCCCGTGCAGGCCGCCGGAGACGGCGTAGGAGTCGCCGCCGAACTTGCCCCCGGCGTGCAGGGTGGTCATGACCACCTCGAGCGCCGGCCGGTGCTCCACCGGGTGCTCGTCGACCGGGATACCCCGGCCGTCGTCGGACACCCTGACCCCGCCGTCGGCGGTCAGGGTGATGTCGATCCTCGTGCAGTAGCCGGCCAGGGCCTCATCGACGGCGTTGTCGACAACCTCGTACACGAGGTGGTGCAGGCCCCGCAGCCCGGTCGACCCGATGTACATCCCGGGTCGCTTGCGGACCGCCTCCAGCCCTTCGAGGACGGTGATCGATTCGGCGGTGTAACTCGTGACCATTGAACTCCTCAGTCAGCCCCAAAACAGGCACGGCGCGGGAAGGCACGCCGTCCGTACGGAACCAGACGGTGCGCAGACGCGGTGCGCAGGGAGGGGGAAGATCCCCGACAAGTATAGCATGAATATGTGATCTCTGCGGCTCGTTAGCGCAGGTCAGAGGCTACATCAGGACCCCGACAGCGGGTCAGCCAGCGGGGCAAGGTCGGGGGCCGGGTTCCCAGGGGCGGGGGCGCCGGAGGCTGGGAGCGGTCGGGGGCCTTGTGGCGGTTCGGGGGCGTGGGGGTTGTCGCGGCTCGTGGGCGGAGGGTTGTCCCGGGGTTGGGGCGACTGCGGGACGGGGAGGGGGCTGTGGAAACCTGCCGCCGCCTTCCGGGTCGTTCGGCTACCCTCCCGTCCGGGGCTCCCGCTATCGAGGCGGGGTTAGCAGCATGGCCCGGCGCCGGGGGCGGTCGGTGGGAGCCTGTCGGTGGGATCGCTGTCGCCAGGATCCCTGTCGCCAGGGTCCCGGCCAAGGGACCCCCGCTCCCTAGATCCCAGCCGCCCGACCCAACTCACCGGACCCAGCTCACGGCTCCCCCATTGGTGGTCCAGTCGGCGACCTGGTCACCTGCGGGGGCGGCCGTCGTTGGTGCGGACCTGGATGCGGCGGACGAGGCCGTGGCCGCATTCGGCGCCGAGGCGGTCGAGGAGTTTGCCCTGGAGGTAGGTGAGCTGGGTTGCCCAGGCGGCAGAGTCGGCGACGACCTGGAGGGTCCCGTCCTCCTCCAGGCGGCTCGGCTGGCAGTGAGCCGCCACCGCGTCCCCGACCACCTCGGGCCAGCGGGCCACCACCCGGGCCGCGGCCAGCCGCCCATCCCACCCGCGGGCCCGTAGCACATCCGCCAGCTCGGCCCCGATCAACCTCGGCTCCCGGCTCCGGCGCGTCATGACGTCACTCTCTCATCCCCGGCCGACACCCCACCTGACCGTCCCTGACCAGCGGTGATCCTTCTCGCCCGGTCTCTACCGGTTTGGGTCACGCACTCGTGCTGAGCTGCACCGATCCTGGTTCCACGTGAAACACGGCTGCGTTGAGCTCGGGCGGTAGCTCCTCGGCGACGGCCGCGGTGACGATGGTCTGCTCCGCGGCCACGGCCGCCTCCGCGACCCGATCCCGTCGTTGCCGGTCGAGTTCGGCGAACACGTCGTCCATGAGCAGCACCGGCTCCTCACCCTCTTCGGCCAGCAGTCGGTGCGAGCCGAGCCGCAGGGCCAGGGCCAGCGACCAGGCCTCGCCGTGGGAGGCGTGGGTGCGTGCGGGCAACCCGCGGAGGGCCAGGGAGAGGTCGTCCCGGTGGGGACCGGACAGGGTGATCCCCCGCTCGACCTCGCGGGCCCGGTCGGCGACCAGTCGTTCGCGGAGCGCCTGGGCCAGCTTGGCCGGGTCGGGGTCGAGCCCGACGTCGCCGGCCACCGAGGACACGTACGCGACGTCGACCAGGTCGTCGCGGCCGGCCAGGTGATGGTAGGCGAGCTCGACCCGGGGGGTGAGCGCCGCCACCAGCCGGAGCCGCTCGGACCAGATCTCGGCCCCGGCCGAGGCGAGCTTCTCGTCCCACACCTCGAGGGTGGCCAGGGCGCTCGGCGGCAGCCGCCCGCCGGCGCTCCGCAGCAGGGTGTTGCGCTGGCGGAGCACCCGGTCGTAGTCCTGCCGGCTGCCGTGGTACCGAGGCAGCCGCTGGGTGGCCAGGGTGTCGAGGAACCGACGCCGCTCCTCCGGGTCGCCACGGATCAGCCCCAGGTCCTCGGGCGCGAACACGGTTGCCCGAACCACCCCGAGCAGGTCCCTGGCCCGTGGCACCGGCGCACCGTTGACCCGGCCCCGGACCCCGCTGCCCGGCCGCAGCTCGACGTCGACCAGGAGCCGCCGGCCCGCCCGCCGGACGGCCGCCCGGATCACCGCCGACGCCGCCCCGGCCCGGATCAGGGCCGCGTCCTGCCCGACCCGGTGCGATCCCAGGGTCGCCAGGTAGCCGATCGCCTCCAGCAGGTTCGTCTTCCCGACCCCGTTGGGGCCGACCAGCACCGACACCCCGGCCGGGAGCTCCGTCGTCGCCGCGTCGTGATTCCGGAAGTCGACGACCTCCAGCCGTTCCAACCGCATACGAGCAGCCTAGACCGGCGGTGGGACCGGCCGCCGGGGTGAACGACACGACCAGGGACCGGTCATCCCGGCAGTCGGACCGGCATCAGCAGGTACATGAAGGCGAGGGCGTCGTTGCCGTGGATGAGGGCCGGCTTGAGGCCGTCGCGGACCTCGATGACGGCCTCGTTGTCGTCCACCGCCGCGACCCCGTCGCTCAGGTAGACGGGGTTGAAGGCGATGGTCAGCCCCTCGCCCTCGTACTTGGCGTCCACCGAGGCGGCGCCCCGGCCGACGTCCTGGAGGCTGCCGTCGACCTGGAGGCGCTCGCGGTCGAAGGTCAGCCGCACCGGGTTGTTGTTCTGGCCGTAGGGCGTGACCTGCTTCAGCGCGTCCAGCAGGCCCTGGCGGTCGAGGGTGGCGACGCTCTCGTAGCCCGACGGGATCAGGCTGCGGAACTTGGGGAACTCGCCCTCGACCAGCCGTGAGGTGAGCCGCCGGCCACCGCCGGCGAAGGTGACCTGGTGCGGCTCGATGCCGATCTCGACCGTGGCCTCGCCGGCCAGGGCCCGGGCCGCCTCGGTCAGCGCCCGCGCCGGGACCAGGGCCGTCATCGGCTCGTGCTGCCAGCTCCAGTCGAGGGTCCGCACGGCCAGGCGGTAGGAGTCGGTGGCGGCCAGGGTCAGGCGCTCCGGCTCGGCCTCGAACAACACGGCGGTCAGGACCGGCCGGGCCTCGTCGTGGGAGGCTGCCCGGCCCACCTGGGCGGCCGCGCCGGCCAGGGCCTCGCCGGAGATGGTGCCGACGTGCTCGAGCGATGGCTGGGTGAGGGTCGGGAAGTCCTCGGCGTCGAGCAGGCGCAGCTCGTGGGTGATCTGGCCGCGCCGGACCTCGAGGCCGCCGTCGGCCCCCACGACCTCGACCAGACCGGTGGGCAGGTTCCGGGCCACGTCGCCGAAGATCCGCCCCGGTACGACCACGCGGCCGTCGGCCTCGCCCCGGACCTCGATGACGGCCTCGCCGGTGTGCTCCAGGTCGGTCGAGGCCAGCCGCAGCCGGTTCCCCTCCAGCTCGACCAGGGTGCCGCCCAGCACCGGCAGGGTGGGCCTGGTCGAGACCGTCCGGCTGACCCAGGCCACCGCGTCGGCGAAGTTGTCGCGCTCAGTCGTGAACTTCAAGGCAGTCGACCTCCCAACCTTTCCCCAGGGTCTTGGTGTTGTTTGGTTGAAGATCTAGAGAACCTTGGAACAGCAATAGGCGCTGTGGGCATGTGGACGGACCGGTGATCCTCCAGCGTGCGGCCGCCGCGGCCGTCCCAGATGGGGTGGGGAGAACCACACCCGGCTGTCCCCAGGTGAGCCGCCATGCACGGGACACCGCCCTCCGTCCCCCGGCTGTCGACAGGTCGTCCCCAGCTCGTCCCCAGGCCATCGTGGGCGTCATGACCCCTGCTGCTGGGCTCGGACCTTCACCCGGTTGGTCAGCTCCTGGACCTGGTTGTAGATGCTGCGCCGCTCCCGCATGAGCCCGCGGATCTTCTGGGTGGCGTGCATGACCGTGGTGTGGTCGCGGCCGCCGAAGGCCTGCCCGATCTTGGGCAGCGACAGGTCGGTCAGCTCGCGGGTCAGGTACATGGCCATCTGCCTGGCCGTGACCAGGAGCCGGGAGCGGTTGGAGCCGGTCAGGTCCTCGATGGTCAGGCCGAAGTAGGTGGCCGTCTCGGCCATGATGATCGGCACCGAGACCTCGCGCCGGCCCTCGTCGGGGAACAGGTCCTTGAGCACGATCTCGGCCAGAGCCAGGTCGATCGGGCTGCCGTTGAGCGAGGAGAAGGCCGTCACCCGGATCAGCGCGCCCTCGAGCTCACGGATGTTCGACTGGACCTTGGAGGCGATGAAGGAGAGCACGTCGTCGGGCACGCTCAGGCCGTCGGCGACCGACTTCTTGCGCAGGATGGCGATCCGGGTCTCCAGTTCCGGGGGCTGGATGTCGGTGATCAACCCCCACTCGAACCGGGTACGCAACCGGTCCTCCAGGGTCTCCAACCGCTTGGGCGGCCGGTCCGATGAGACGACGAT
>DATABK010000360.1:0-3256 GCA_036259695.1 Actinomycetes bacterium
GAAGTCGCCCTTGCGGGCCCGCCGGTCCCGGTAGGCGTAGCGCAGGGAGTGCATGACCTGCTCGTTGGCGGCCCGGTAGTGGCGGCTCCGGCTGCCCCGGTAGCCCTTGGCCAGCTCCATGGTGGTGCGCTTGGCCTTGGCGCCGTGGACGGCTCGCTTGACTCTCGCCATCGGAGTTCTCTTTCCAATCGTTGGTTACAGGTGGAGACCCCGCTACAGGCCGAGCATGCGGCGCACGCTGCGCCGGTCCCCGGCGGTCACCTGGACCGAGCGGCCGAGGCGGCGCTTGTGGGCTGGGGTCTTCTTCTCGAGCATGTGGTTCAGCCTGGTCTGCCGGCGGACGAGCTTGCCGGTCTTGGTCACCCGGAAGCGCTGGGCGGCGCCCCGGTGGCTCTTCATCTTGGGCACGGGGTCTCCTGGACGGTCAGGTGGTGCGGACGGGCGCGGCCCTCCCGGCGGCCGGGGGCGCGCCCTTGGGGCCACCCTGGGTCTTGCGGGGCGAGAACACCGTGATCATGTTGCGCCCGTCCTGGCGGGCCGGGCTGTCGACCTGGGCGATCTCGACGAGGTCGGTGGCCAGCCGCTCCAGCAGCCGCCGCCCGAGCTCGGTGTGGGCCATCTCGCGGCCGCGGAACATGATGGTGACCTTGACCTTGTGGCCCTGCTTGAGGAACCGCTCGACGTGGCCCTTCTTCGTCTCGTAGTCGTGCGAGTCGATCTTGGGCCGCATCTTCATCTCTTTGAGGGCGACCAGGTTCTGCTTGCGCCTGGCTTCCTTGGCCTTGATGGCCTGCTCGTACTTGAACTTCGAGTAGTCCATCAGCTTGACCACCGGCGGCCGGGCCATCGGGGCGACCTCGACCATGTCGAGGTCCTGCTGGCTTGCCAGCCGCAGCGCGGCCTGGGTGTCCATGACCCCGAGCTGCTCGCCGTCGGCGCCGACCACCCGGACCTGGGGGGTCCGGATCCGGTCGTTGATCCTTGGCTCAACGCTGATGCAACATCCCTCCTCTGGGCAGCTGCCCAAACAAAAATGGCGGCGCAAGGGCCGCCCCACCTCGTGACCGGTGGTTCTCTGGTGACCCCATGGGCTGTACGCCCAGAGGTGAGAAGCCCTCGCTTCTGCTTTGCTCCGATATGCAGTTGACGGGCCCGAAATTCCTCGGACCCGACCGAATCAACGCTACTGTAGCGTCGTTTGTTCCCGCTGTCGACGCAGCTGGAGGAGCCCCATGTCGGAGCAGGACCTGACCCCCGACCAGCTCGAGCAGCTGCGCGAGCAGCTCGCCTCGGTGCCGGCGGGCGACGTGGTCGCCGAGGCCGCCCTTTCCCTGATCGCGCTGGCCTATGTCCGCCTCGGGATCCCGCCCGAGCAGCATGAGCGGTTCCGCGACCTGGACGCCGCCCGGCTGCTGGTGGACGCGCTCGGCGGGATGCTGGCGGCCACCGAGGGCCGCCTCGGCGCCCCCGAGCCGAGCCTCCGCGAGGCCCTGGCCAACCTGCGCATGGCCTACGCGGACGTGGCCGCCCACCTGGAGGCCCATCCCGAGGCGGCCGCGGCCCCGGCCGAGCCGGAGCCTGAGGACTCCGGCATCCTGCGCCCGCCGAGCGGCCTCTGGGTCCCTGGGCAGGACTGACGCGAAAGGCCCCGCCCAGAGGGCGGGGCCCTGCGAACCTTGCGTGATGCCGGACGTCAACGAACCGAAGGCCCGTCCTGCTCCTGCTCCTTACGCAAGCGGCCGCACGTTCGAGGCCTGCGGGCCCTTGGGCCCGTCGGTGATCTCGAACTCGACGGCCTGGCCCTCGTTGAGGGTCTTGTAGCCGTCGCTCTGGATGGCCGAGAAGTGGACGAAGACGTCGTCGCCACCCTGGCGGGCGATGAAGCCGTAGCCCTTCTCGTTGCTGAACCACTTGACGGTGCCTTCAGGCAACGTGCTTCCCTCCTGTCGACCCCGGCGGCCTCGACACCGGTTGCTGAGGCATGTCGGCCGGGCCGCGCGGACTGTACCGCGACGCCAACTTACGCACAAGCGCAGGTCAAAACGCTCAATCTGCCTGGTCGCCGGGGTTCTAGGCGACGATCTTGGAGATCGGGAGCTCGAGGATGTCGAAGGCCCCGGCCGCCTTGAGGGTGGGGATGAGCCGGTTGACCCCGGCCTTGTCGACCACGGTCTCCACGGCGTGGAAGCCGGAGTCGGCGAGCTCGTTCACGGTCGGGGCCTTCATCGAGGGCAGCACGGCCAGGACCCGGGCCAGGTCGGCGTCGGCCACGTTCAGCTTGATCAGCACCTTGGACCGGGCCGTGGCCGCCCCGACGAGCAGGGTGAGCAGGTCGTCCATGGCCTGGCGGCGCTCGGGGTCGGCGGCCGAGGCGGGGTTGGCGACGACCTCGGTGAAGGAGGTGAGCAGGGTGGCGATCACCACCATGCCGTGGCTGCGCAGGGTGGAGCCGGTCTCGGTGAGGTCGACGACGGCGTCCACGATCTCGGGGACCTTGGCCTCGGTGGCCCCGTAGGAGGGGAAGATCCGGGCCGGCAGGTCCAGCTCGGCGAAGAACCGCCTGGTCAGGTTGGGGAACTCGGTGGAGACGCGCAGGCCCGGCTGGAGGTCCTCGGGCCGGGTGACCCCGAGGTCGCGGTGGACGGCCAGGACCACCCGGACCGGGTTGGAGGTCTGCTTGGAGTAGGGCAGCTCGGCCAGGCTGACCACCTTGCTGCCGGTCTCCTCGATCCAGTCGCGGCCGGTGATGCCCAGGTCGAAGAAGCCCTCCTCGACATAGCGGGGGATCTCCTGGGGCCGCAGCAGCGACACCCGCTCGACCCGGGGGTCGTCGATAGTCCCGTGGTAGTCGCGCTCGCTCCCCCGCTTGACGGGCAGGTCGGCGGCCTCGAACAGGGCCAGGGTGGCCCGCTCCAGGCTCCCCTTGGGCAGCACCAGCTTGAGCACGACCCGTCTCCTCTCCTGTCGTCAGTCCTGCTTGTCGATCGCTTCCAGGAGGCCGGCCATCTCCAGGGCGGTCACGGCGGCCTCGCCGCCCTTGTTGCCGGCCTTGCCGCCGGCCCGGTCCAGGGCCTGCTCCATGGTGTCGGTGGTGAGCACCCCGAAGCCGACCGGGACGCCGCTGTCGCGGGCCACGGTGGCCAGCCCGGCCGCGGCCTGCCCGGCGACGTAGTCGAAGTGGGCGGTGGCACCCCGCACGACGGTGCCGAGGGCGACGATCCCGGCGTAGCGGCCGGTCGCGGCCAGCCGGGCCACG
>DATABK010000361.1:0-3444 GCA_036259695.1 Actinomycetes bacterium
GGAGCAGCGGTTCGGCCTCCACGGTGAGGTGGTCGGGCAGCTGCCCGATACCGGAGGCGAGCACGCTGGCATGGGCCACCGACAGCTCCCCGTTGGTCAGGGCCGCCCCGGTCGCGGGGAGCGAGCCCCGGAACAGGGCCCGGGCGGTCCCGACCGAGCTGGCGGCGGTGCCGGCGCCCATCCGCAGCCGACTTCGCAGCCAGGCCGCGGTCGATCCAACCTCGACTCCGTCTTCGGCCCCGGCGGCGCCGCGGGCGTCGACGGCCGCGAGGACCTTGAGCCACTGGCCTTCCAGGCGGTCGACCAGCCGCCGCAGGGCCAGGACCTGCTCGGCCACCACCGGGTCGGGCAGGCGATCCAGGTCCTGGGCGGCCAGCCGGTCCAGGGCCCCGGCCAGCACGGCCAGCTCGTCCGGGCCCGCGTCGGGCGGCTGGCTGGGCGGCTGGGTCGAATGGGTGTTCGAGTCCATAACGGCAACCTACCAACCCCCCACCCCAGCGCAACCACCAACCAAGAAACTGGGGACAACTATTTCTGAGTTCGCACCGCAGAGCCGAGTCGGACAGGTGCCCGGTTATTCGGGACGACCACCGCCCGGCGATGCATGGGGGCCCGACACCCCGACAGGCACGTACATGGGGCCCCGACCCACCGCGCCAGGCCAGCGTATGGGGCCCGAACCACCCCGACCACCGAGCCAGGCAAACGGCATGCGGCCCGAACTCCCGACCCACCGCACTCGGCAACTGCAGGGGCCTCGAACGCCCACCACCCCGATCAGCCGGATGGACCCGCCGCCGCCTGCCGAGCCAAGCCATCCGTGCCGCCAGGACCCTTGAGCCCCCCAAGCGACCACCACCCACCCGCCCGAGCCCGAATACCCGACCCGCTGCGCTAGGCGCTGGCGCCGACGGCGATCTCGGTGGGGACGAGGATGCCGGTGGACTGGGCCGTCCCGTCGTCGATCATTCGCAGGCAGCAGGCGATCAGCTCGGCCGCGATGCGGTCGACGGGGATGCGGACGCTGGTCAGCACCGGCTCGGTCATGTGCCGGACGAAGCCGCCGTCGAAGCCGGTCACGGCCAGGTCCTGGCCGACCCGCAGGCCGAGGGACTTGGCCGCGTTCACGACCACCGCGGCCAGCACGTCGCTGCCGGTGACGACGGCCGTCGGGGGACGCTTGCCGCCGAGGAGGCGGAGCACGTCGGCGTGGACCGCCTCCAGGGCCCGGCCGACGATGATGGACCGCTCCGGGACCCGGATCCCGTGGTCGGCCAGGCCCTTGCGGAACCCCTCCAGCCGTTCCACATCCCAGGATTTCTGGGCGTCGTAGCCGACGTAGGCGAGCCTCTCGTGGCCCCGGCCGACCAGGTAGTCGACGGCCGAGCTGGCCGCGGCCACGCTGTCGATGTCGACCCAGGTCTGGGGCAGGCCGGGGGCGGTGCGGCCGAACACGGCGAACGGCACCCCGGCCTCGTGGAGGTAGTGGGCCCGGGGGTCGTCGCCCCGTGACCCCGAGAGGATGAACCCGTCCACCCCGCGGATGGCCACCAGCTCGCGGAACACCTCGAGCTCGTCGTCCTGCTCGGTGAAGACCAGCACGTGGTGGCCGTGGTCGGCGGCCGCCCGGACCAGGGCCTGGATGAACCCGAGGACGAAGGCGTTCTCGGCCGCCAGCTGCTCCCCCGGCATGTGGTAGCCGAGCTGCATGGTCCGCTGGGAGCGGAGGCTGCGGGCCGCCCGGTGGGGCTGGTAGTCGAGGGCCTCGATGGCACGCAGGACCCGGGTGCGGGTCTCCTCGGAGTAGCCCGTCCGGTTGTTGAGCACGTTCGAGACGGTCTGGCGCGACACCCTGGCCAACCTGGCCACGTCGTTGATGTCGCTGCGGGCCTTGCCGCCGCCACCGGCACCCTGCGTCGGCCCCCGACCCTCGGTCTGCTTCTCGGCCACGATAGACCTCCGGCGCTGCGGCGCGTCAGGCCAGGTTACCTGATCGTACTGCTGGACACAGTCCTCGGCCGAAGACGGACATTAGGAACACTTGACGCCGCCAGATCACCGTGGTAAGACCATGTCACGTATTGATTGAACGTTCAAGCTCCTCGGGTGGGCGAAGGGGGTGAGCGCAGGACAACCCCTCGGCGGCAACAGGTTGAGGAGCTCACATGCGTGTGCCTCGGACCACTCTCGCCCTGCTGACGACAGGGCTGATGCTGCTCCTGGCCGGTTGCGGCGGCGGCGGAGCATCGGACAGCGGCTCGGAGGGCGTCTCCCTCACCATCTGGGCCGACGACAAGTACTCCCGGGCGATCAGGGAGTCCGCGGCCAAGTGGGGGCAGGAGAACGACGTCAGGGTCGATATCCAGACCGTGTCCGAGGACCTGCAGACCGTCTTCGTCACCGCGTCCCAGGCTGGCAAGGGCCCCGACCTGGTCATGGGCGCCCACGACTGGATCGGCAACCTGGTCCAGAACGGCGCCATCGACCCGCTCCAGCTGACCGACGACACCAGGGCCGCCTTCAACGAGCTGGCCCTGCAGGGCGTGACCTACAACGGCCAGGTCTACGGCATCCCGTACGCCATCGAGAACATCGTCCTGTTCCGCAACACCGACCTGGCTCCCGAGGCGCCCGCGTCCATGGAGGAGCTGGTCGCCAAGGGCAAGGAGCTCAAGGCCGCCGGCAAGGTGAGCGAGATCATGGCGCTGCCGGTGGGGCCGAACGGCGACCCCTACCACATGTACCCCATCTATACCTCAGGGGGCGGCTACCTGTTCGGCAAGGGCGCGGAGGGTGACTACGACCCCAAGGATCTCGGGGTCGGCAAGCCGGGCGCTGTCAAGGCCTTCGAGAGGATCAGGGAGCTGGGCGAGGAGGGTGACGGCGCGCTCAAGCGTTCGATCAGCCCCGACAACGTGACCAGCATCTTCACCGGCAAGAAGGCCGCCTTCCTGCTCTCCGGGCCGTGGCAGATACCCGACATCAAGAAGAGCGGCGTCAAGTATGCGATCTCCCCTATTCCACCCTTCCAGGGCGGGGACGAGGCCAGGCCGTTCGTTGGCGTGCAGGCCATGTACGTCGCCAGCAAGGGCCGGTTCAAGTCGCTGGCGCAGGAGTTCGCGACCAACTACTTCATCCAGCCCGAGGTGGCCCTGGCCCTCTACAAGGCCGACCAGCGCCCGCCGCCGCTGAAGGCCGCGTTTGAGGAGGTCACCAACACCGACCCGGACATGGCGAAGATCCTGGAGGCCGGCAAGAACGGCGACATCATGCCCGCCATCCCTGAGATGGCGACGGTCTGGGACCCGCTCGGCAAGGCCCAGTCGTCGGTCATCGGCGGCGCCCCGCCGGGGTCGACGGCGGCGGCGGCGGCCAAGGCGATCAGCGGGCAGATCAAGTGAGCACGCCCGCCGGACCGGCCGAGGCCTGACGGGCCGGTCCGGC
>DATABK010000362.1:0-2014 GCA_036259695.1 Actinomycetes bacterium
GGGTGCCGTGGGCGACTTCGCGGGCGGGACCGGTCATGCGGACGGTGCCGCCAGGGGTCCAGTCCAGTTCGAGGCGGCCGCCGCGCAGCTCGATGACCACCGGGCGCCCGGTCAGGCCTCGCACCTGGGCGGCGACCGCGACCGCGCAGGCGCCCGTCCCACAGGCCAGGGTCTCGCCGACTCCCCGCTCCCAGGTCCGCTGGCGGACCGTGGCCGGGTCGACGACCTGGGCGAACTCGACGTTGGTCTTGGCCGGGAGGAACGCCGGATGCGTCTCCAGCCGGGGGCCGAGGCTGGTCACCGGGGCCTTGTCGACGTCGTCCACGAACACCACCGCGTGCGGGTTGCCCATGGAGAGGACGGTCGCGGTCACCTGCTCGCCGTCGACCTCCAGGGTGCGCTCGTCCTGGACCTCCGGCGGGCCCATGTCCACCGTGACCCGGTCGATGCTGCCGCGGTCGTCGGCGTGCAGCTCCAGGTGCTTGACCCCGGCGCGGGTCTCCAGGTCGAAGGAGCCGCCGACATGGCCGCGGTCACCCAGGTACTTGCCGACCACCCGGACCCCGTTGCCACACATCTCGGCCAGCGAGCCGTCGGCGTTGCGGTAGTCCATGAAGAACGGCGCGTCCGTGCCCGGGGCGATGCGGATCAGGCCGTCCGCCCCGATGCCGAAGTGGCGGTCGCAGACGGCCCTGACCAGCTCGGGGGTGAGCTGGTAGCGGTCGGACAGGTCCTCCACGACCACGAAGTCGTTGCCGGTCCCGTGCGCCTTGACGAACTCCACGCCTCAACCCTTCCCGAACACCTCGAGGGCCAGGGCGGCACGCTCCGGCCCGGGAGGAAGGGTACTCCATTGCACCCGCGGGTCCCTCCGAAACCAGGCCAGCTGGCGACGGGCGTAGGCCCGGGTCCGCCGGACGACCGCCGCCAGCGCCTCGGGGATCGGTGTGCCCTGCTCCATCGCGTCGAGCAGCTCCTTGTAGCCGAGGGCCTGCCTGGCCGTCCGGGACAGCGGCCGCTCGGCCAGCCGCTGGACCTCCTCGACCAGGCCCGCCTCGGCCATGGCCCGCACACGCTCGGCCACCATGGCCCGCAGCAGGTCGGTGCCCGGGTCGAGCCCGAGCACGGTGAGTTGGTAGCGCGAGACGGGCGCATCCATGGCCGTCCGGAACGACGAGAACGGGCGGCCGGTGAGCTCCAGCACCTCGAGCGCCCGGACCGTCCGGCGCAGGTTCTCCGGCTGGATCCGGGCTGCCGCCGTCGGGTCGGCCGCGGCCAGTCTGCGGTACAGCTCGGGCAGGCCGACCGCCGCCGCCTCGGCCTCCAGCCGGGCCCGCACATCCCGGTCGGTCGGTGGGAACACGAAGTCGTCGACCACGGCCTGGAAGTACAGCCCGGACCCGCCGACCAGCAGCGGCACCCTCCCCCGACCCAGCACCTCGGCGATCGCCGCCCGGGCCAGCGGCTGGAACCGCGCCACCGAGAACTCCTCCCCCGGGTCGACCAGGTCGACCAGGTGGTGCGGCACCCGGACCCGCTCCTCCGGGGTCGGCTTGGCCGTCCCGATGTCCATCCCCCGGTAGACCAGCATCGCGTCGGCACTCACCACCTCCGCCCCGAGCTCCTCGGCCACCGCCAGGGCCAGCTCGGTCTTCCCGGCAGCCGTGGGCCCGACGACGGCCAGGACCGGCCCGGGCCGCGGGTCGGGCGACGGGCGAGGGGTTGGGGCGGCCGGCGCTGGAGGCGTGTCGGCGGACGCGGGAGGCGAGTCGGTGGGGCTCGAGGGCGGGTCGGGTGAACCCGGGGGCGGGCCGGGCGATGGGGGCTGGGGCTGGGTGGTCACTGCTCGGGACCCAGCAGGAGAGCAACCAGGTAGCCGACCCCGTAGGGCGCGTCTTCGTACAGGACCCGGCCGCGGAGCTCTGGCCCTGTCGGGGCGGGCGCCGCCCAGCCGGGACGGTCCGGCGGC
Organism: Actinomycetes bacterium; assembly: GCA_036259695.1. Taxonomy (GTDB): domain Bacteria; phylum Actinomycetota; class CALGFH01; order CALGFH01; family CALGFH01; genus CALGFH01. The sequence goes on from DATABK010000362.1 coordinate 1,970, forward strand.
GTCCATCTCGGCTCGTCCGGCGTCGCTGAGCCGGGCTGGTCCGGC
>DATABK010000363.1:0-5780 GCA_036259695.1 Actinomycetes bacterium
GGCCAGTGCCGGCGGCACCAGCTGAGGCCGACGCTCGACGGTGCCGGCCAGGAGCAGCCGGGCGCCGCGGACCTGGGCCCGCTCGCGGAGCCGCCAGCTGCCATCCTCCCAGCGGGCCAGGCCCTCGCGCTCCAGCCGCCGGGCGGCCAGGGCGGCGTGCTTGCAGGGGACCGGCAGCGAGGCCCGGTACTCGCCGGAGCGGCAGCTGCAGCCGAACCGCAGCACGCCGTCGGCGATGCCCCGGAGCATCACCCGGTAGCTGCCGGGCCGGGACTCGGCCTTCACCAGGACCGAGCCGTCGGGCAGCACCCGGGCGTTGTGGCCCTCCTCGACCGCGCGGATTTCCGCGGCGAGCCCGTACAGCTGGTGCCGCTGAATGTCGTCCAGCATTTCTTCCATGGTCCCATGATAGCCGAGAAGGAAAATTCCGGCACGGGGCCGGCGGGTCAGCGGGAGTAAAACTCGACGACCAGTCGCTCGTCACAGAGGACCGGGATCTCCGGCCGCTCGGGCAGCCGGGTCAGCCGCGCCGAGAGGGTCGAGATGTCGACGTCGAGGTACGGCGGGACGGCGGCCGCGTGCTCGCCGGCGGCGGCGATGACGAACGGCGTCTTGGCCCGGCTGGCGGGGGCGATGGCGATCACCTCACCCGGCCGGACCCGGTAGGACGGCCGGTCGACCCGGCGGCCGTCGACGGTGACGTGGCCGTGGCTGACCGCCTGGCGGGCCTGGTAGATGGTGCGGGCGAACCCCGACCGCAGGATCAGGGCGTCCAGCCGCGTCTCCAGGTCGATCACCAGCGCCTCGCCGGTCTTGCCACCGCCGCGGGTGGCGCGGGCCAGGGCCAGGCGCAGCTGGGCCTCGCTGAGGTCGTACTGGGCCCGCAGCCGCTGCTTCTCCAGCAGCCGGGCCTTGTAGTCGGAGGTGACCCGGCGCCGGCGGCCGTGCTGGCCGGGCGGGTACGGGCGCCGCTCCAGGTGGCGCGCCGCCTTGGGCGTCAGCGGGATGCCGAGCGCGCGGCTCAGGCGGACCTTGGATCGTGCTCTGCTCATGTGCTCACCTCCCCTCGGCACGTTCGTGAAATCTCTCACAAAGCGTCAACGGTTCGGGTGCCCCGATATTCCGCGGCTGCCGAGACCACGCGGTCGATGATTCGATTCGGCCGTGCGGGCTGATAAGGCTGTGCGCAGGGAGCGGATCATCCTCGCCCATCTGGGCCTGGCCGACCGCCTGGCCGCCCGCTTCCGCGGCGGCCACGGGGTGGGCTGCGAGGACCTGGTCCAGGCGGCCCGGGTCGGGCTGGTCTCGGCGGTCGACCGCTACGACCCTCACCGCCCTGCGGTTCTTCCAGGACCTCAAGCAGAAGCAGGTCGGGTGCGAGCTCGGCTACTCCCAGATGCACATCTCCCGGATGCTGCGCCGGGCCCTGCGCCAGGTGCACGAGCAGCTCATGTCCTGACCCCGGGGATTCCTCAGCGGTCGCCGAGGGCGTCGTTGTCGTCCCGGGCCGCCTGCTCGGCCGGCGTCGGCGGCTCATCCGGCTGTTCCGCCAGCATCCGCTCGAACTCCTCATCGTCCACGTCCGGCCGCCCTGGCGACCCGGCCGCCGCCTCCCGCCCGTCCCGCAGCTCGTCCCTGTCCACCCACCACCTCCGTGTCCGCGTCTCCCTGGGGATTGCCCGCCGGCGGATGCATACACCCGCCCGTTGGTGGCAGCTGAGAGGTCGACACGACCGTGTTCTACGGCCCCGGGCAGCAACGCCAGGCCGTCCACCGCGGCGCTCGGAATACCGGGCGGCTTTGACGCGTTGGACCTCCGCTATGCGGAAAAGGAACAAGCTGGCGCATTGCGTCACGTGCGGGATCGAATTGCATCCCGAACGGGCCGAGAAATACAGCTACTGCACCAAACGTGCGTGCCGCGAGGAGAACGCAAGGCCGTTGACGATCGCGGCGGTCGGGGTGAACAAGGCTGCCGACCATTACATGGTGCTGGATGACCGGGCCAGGGAAGACCTGGCTGCCGGCAACTACCAGGATCAGCGGAAGTCGTCGTCGATCACCGGGGAGCGCTCCCGTGGGGGTGCCCGGATCCCCTCGGCCGGGGCCCGGGCCAAGCCCGCTCGGAGGGCGCCTGCCCGGCAGGCGGCACGTCCCTCCTGGACCAAGGCGCAGGAGGACCTCGCACTGATCTACGGCGAGCGGGGAATGCGACCGGACGAGATCGCCGGCCGCCTCGGGGTGAGCCGGTACACGGTCACCCAGATGATCCTGGCCGCCAAGCGCCGCGTGAAGCTGTAGAGGTGGCGATGGCGGCAGGCGCACCCACCGGCGACCAGGAACCCTCGACCGCGCCGCTGTTCATCAGCAACCCGTTCCGGGCCGCATGGGGCGCTGACCAGGCCCATCCCCTCGCCGTTGCTGCACAACCCCAGGCGACCGTTTACCGTGAGCCGGACAGTTCATCGGGGTGGGTGGGACATCCCTCGTGCTCCGAGGAGGCGGCGATGGCGTTCCAGCGGTACCTGGCCGAAGAGGTGGCGATCGACCACGCCGACGGGCTGTACTCGCGGCGGGAGGCGCTGCGGCGCCTCGCCCTGCTCGGTCTGGGCGTGCCCGCGGCCTCGGCGCTGCTGGCCGCCTGCGGCGGCGACGGCGAGCCGGCCTCGTCCACCACCACCGGAGCGGGCGAGGCGGCCACGCCCCCCACCCCGGCGGTGGAGACCGAGGAGATCACCTTCCCCGGCCCGGAGGGTGGGACCGTCCGGGGCGCCTGGGCGGCGGCCGACCAGCCACGCGGGGCGGTGCTGGTCATCCACGAGAACCGCGGCCTCAACGACCACATCCGTTCGGTCGCCGGCCGGCTGGCCGCCAGCGGCTACTCGGCCCTGGCCATCGACCTGCTCTCGGCCGAGGGCGGGACCGCCGCCCTCGGCGGCGAGGCCGAGGCCATGGCCGCACTCTCCAGCGCCCCCCAGGAGCGGTTCGTGGCCGACATGAAGGCCGGCCTGGACGAGCTGGAGCGGCGCGCGCCCGACCAGAAGCTGGGCGCGATCGGGTTCTGCTTCGGCGGCGGCATGACCTGGCTGCTCCTGGCCTCGGGCGAGCCCCGCCTGGCCGCGGCCGCCCCGTTCTACGGCCCACTCCCCGATGGCGCCGACTTCTCCGGCTCCCCCAACGCGGCCGTCCTCGGCGTCTACGCCGAGCAGGACGACCGCGTGAACGCCACCCGCGACGCGGCCACGGCCGCGCTCGAGCAGGCCGGCCTGACCCACGAGATCGTCACCTACCAGGGCGCCGGCCACGCCTTCTTCAACGACACCGGCGCCCGCTACAACCAGACCGCCGCCACCCAGGCCTACGACAAGGTCCTCGACTGGTTCGGCCAGCACCTCGCCTGACGACCTAGTCGGGTCGGAGCGTGCGCCACCAGGCAACCCCGAGGAACAAGGCGGCCACCACGAGGTAGAGGGCTGACTGGGTCAGGGCGCGTTGCCAGGCGCGGCTGGCTGGTTGGTAGCGGTCGACCCGCTGGATGCCGTTGGCGGCCAGGCACCGGTCGACCGCCTGTCCGGCGGTGCCGGGACAGAGCCGGTCCACCGCCTGGGCCGCCAGGTGACGGCCGGCTCGGTCGCGGTAGCCGCTTGTGAGCACCTGGTCGTCCAGGCCGGCGCGGGGGCTTGGCTGGCCGGCTGGGTAGGCGATGGTGAGCGGTCGTGGGGGCAGCCAGGCCTGGGCGGCGAGGTTGAGCGCGATCGCCACGACAAGGACCGCGACCAGGCCGGTGGCCAGGGCGGGCACGACCCGGCGGGTGAGGGCGCCGGCGCTGGTGGCGATGGCGAAGGCCAGCACGGCGGTGGCCACCGGGACCAGGCTGCCGCGTTCCAGGGCCGCCCGGCTGCTGATCCCCAGCTGGTCAAAGCGCCCCCACCACCAGGTCAGCAGCCCGGCGGCCAGGGCGGAGACAAGGACCAGGACAGCGCCGGCCACGGCGAGCCGGGCGGCCAGCCAGCGGCTGCGGGTGACGCTCTGGGTCCAGGCCAGCCGGTGGGTGCCGTGCTCCAGCTCGCGGGCCAGCAACGGCCCACCGAAGAGCAGGCCGATGGCGACCGGCAGCAGGGCGCCGAGCAGCGAGACCGGTTCCAGGATGGGGCCGTAGCGGCTGGTGAATTCCTCGGTCAGGACCTGGCAGTCGCCGCCGGCGGCGCCACAGCCGGCCAGGCCGCTGTCGCGGGCGACGGCGGTGACCTGCCAGCCGCTGGCCACCAGGACCAGGCCGGCCGTGGCCAGCAGGGCGACGGCGGCGACCGTGGCCGGCCGCTGCTGACGCCAGGCGACCCAGGTCATGCCGACACCTCCTTGGCGTCGGATGGGACCGCGGCCAGGGACGGGCGGGGCAGGGTGGTGGTCTCGGGGTGGCGCATGTAGGCCAGGACCAGCTGCTCCAGCCCGACGTCATGGACGGCCCAGCTCGGGTCGTGGACCGGGCCGGCGGTACGGACCAGCAGGGTGGTCTGGCGGTCGGTGTGGCTGGCCTCCACCACCTGGTGCGGGCCGACGCGGGGCGGGTTCCGGAGGGGGCCGACCAGCAGCTTGTGCCCGGCCAGCAGCTCGTCGGTGTCCCCGGCCAGCTGGACCCTCCCTGTGGCCAGCAGGACCAGGTAGTCGCAGACCGTGGCCAGCTCGGCCAGGACGTGAGAGGAGAACACCACCGTCAGCCCCTCGGCCGCGACCGTCTCCATGAGCAGGCGGGTGAGGTCGTGGCGGACCAGCGGGTCCAGGTCGGCCATGGGCTCGTCCAGCAGGAGCAGCCGGGGCCGCTTGGCCAGGGCCAGGGCCAGCGCGAGCTGGGTGCGTTGCCCGCCCGAGAGCTGCCCGACGCGGCGGCCGGGCGGCAGGTCGAAGCGTTCCAGCCAGCGGTCGGCCTCCGCCTGATCCCAGCGCGGGTTGAGCCGGGCGCCGAAGCGCAGCATCTCGGCCACGGTGAAGCCGTGGTACAGCGGTTTGTCCTGGGCCAGGAACCCGACGCGACCGAGCGTCTCGGGCCCGCTGGCGGCTGGGGCGCCGAACACCCGCACCTCCCCGGCGCTGGGGCCGAGCAGCCCGACCGCGAGGTGGAGCAGGGTGCTCTTGCCGGCGCCGTTGGGTCCGACCAGGGCCACCACCCGCCCTTCGGGGACGGCCACCGAGCAGTCCCGCAGCGCCCAGGTGCGCCGGTAGCGCTTGCCGAGCCCGGTCGCTTCCAGCACCACGGTCATGCCACCACCTCCTCGGAGCCACGGACGGCCTGATCGAACAAGGCGGCCATGTCCTCGCTGGTCAGCCCGGCCGCGCGCGCCTCGCGCACCCAGCCGGCCAGAGCACGCCGCAGCCGGTCGGCCCCGACCAGCGACGGGCTGGCCAGCGACTGCCGCACGAAGGTGCCCTGACCCGGACGGGGGGCGACCAGCCCCTCGCGCTCCAGGTCGCGATAGGCCTTGAGCACGGTGTTGGGGTTGATCCCGAGCTGGGCGACCACCTCCCTGGCGGTCGGCAGCTGGTCCCCAGGTCCCAGCAGCCCCAGCCGGAGCGCCTGCTTGACCTGATGGACGAGCTGCAGGTAGGTCGCCACGCCCGACGTGCGGTCCAGGTGGAACTCGATCATGCGCCACCACACCCAACCACTATAGAACTACAGTTATAGTTGAATAACTATAACATCCACTCCCGGGACGGCAAGCATCGGGAGGGTCGCCAGCCGCAAGCGGGTCCACCAACCACCTCGGCTGCTGACCACGCGC
>DATABK010000364.1:0-3452 GCA_036259695.1 Actinomycetes bacterium
GATGAGGACGCCGGGAACGGAGCCGGCCGCGCGGCACCGGCGACCGCGCCGCCTCCGGCGCGGTTCACCAACCCGGTCCTCGAGGGCAACTTCGCCGACCCCCACCTGCTCAAGGTGGGGGACACCTGGTACGCCTACGCCACCGGCGACCTGATCGTGAACCTCCAGGTGGCCCGCTCGGCCGACCTGGTGCACTGGGAGCGGCTGGACGACGCCCTGCCCGAGCTGCCGGCCTGGAGCGTGCTCCAGAAGGGCCTCACCTGGGCGCCCGAGGTGGCCAGGACGCCGGCCGGCTATGTCATGTACTACACCGTCCGCCATGCCGCCTCGGGCCGCCAGTGCATCTCGGCGGCCGTGGCCGAGCGGCCGGAGGGGCCGTACCAGGACCGCCGCCCGGCGCCTCTGGTCTGCCAGTCCCGGCTCGGCGGCTCCATCGACCCGCACCGCTTCGTCGACCGCGACGGCGCCGCCTACCTACTCTGGAAGAACGACGGCAACTGCTGCGGCCTGCCGACGGAGCTGTGGGCCCAGCGCCTGGACGGCGACGGCCTCGAGCTCGCCGGCCAGCCGAGGCGCCTCGGGGTCCGCAACGACGCCTCGTGGGAGGGGACGCTGATCGAGGCGCCGACACTGTGGCGGGAGGGGGACACCTACGTTCTGTTCTTCTCGGCCAACGACTACGGCAGCCCTGACTACGCGGTCGGCTACGCCACCGCCGCCAAGGTGCTCGGCCCCTACCGCGACGCCCCAGGCAACCCGATCCTGCGCAGCCGTGGCGAGGCCGCGGGACCGGGCGGGCAGGCGGTGGTGGACGCCGGTGACGGTGACCTGTGGCTCGCCTACCACGCCTGGGACAGCGGGGCCGTCGGCGACGAGGCCGGCGGGCAGCGGTCCCTCTGGCTGGACCGGCTCCGCTTCCAGGACGGCCGCCCCCGGGTCGACGGCCCCACCGACACCCCCCAGGCGGCGCCGTGACCAGCCGTGTCAGCCGGCCGCTGCTGGCCGCCGGTGTGCTGGTGGCGGCGCTGCTGGCGCTGCGCGGGGCCGCGTCCCTGGTGTCGGTGGCGCCGCCGCGGTCCGCCACCCCCGCGACCGGCTCGTCGCGCCCGACCGTGGCCGTCGCCACCACCCGGCCCGTCGTGCTCGCCGAGGCCACCGGCGCCAGCCTGCTCCTGGGTGGGGAGGACGGCCTGTTCCGGGTCGACCTCGACACCCGCACGGTGCGCCCGGTGCGGCTGCCCGACGGGGCGCCCGGCAGCGACGGCGGACTCGTCCGGGGGGACGGGACGGTGGTGGCCGTGCGCGGCGGGACGGCCTACGCGGCCCCGGTCCGCCCGGGCCGCCCGGCGACCCGGCTCGGCCCCGCCGCCTTCGCGCTGGCCTCGGCCGCGCCCAGGCGGGTCTGGCTGGTGGAGCAGACCGGCGATCCCGACCGCTGGTTCGCCGTCCGCGAGGTCGCACTCGGCGGGCCGGACGGCCAGGCCCCGGTGGTGGCCAGGGGCACCCTGGCGCTCGGGCGGCGGCCGGTGGCCGGGGTGCCCGGCGGCCTGCTGGTCGACGTGCTCGGGCGGGGCGGCGGGCTGGCCGTCTGGAGCCCGCGGACCGGCCTGGCCAGCGTCCGGCTGCGCTCCACCTCGCCGGTGGCGGTGGTCGCGACCAGCGGCCGCAGGGTCGCCTGGGTCGAGGGGGAGACCCTCCACCTGGGCGACCTGGCCAGCGGCCGGGCCCGGGTGGTGCCGCCCCCCGCCGGCAGCGGCGGGTTCACAGCGGCCGGGGCCTTCTCACCCGACGGGCGCATGCTCGCCGCCGTCACCCAGGTCGGCTTCTCCACCCGCCCCGCCCTGGCCCTCGTGCGGGTGGACCGGGGGGAGGCGGTACGGGTGGCCGGGTCGGACGGGGCGCTGGCGGACCGCTGCTCTCCCTGCCTGGCCTGGGCGCCCGCCGGCGACTGGGTGTTCTTCAACCGGCTCGGGCCTGGGTTCGGCATCGGCGCCTACCGCCTGAACCACCCCACGGCGGCCCGGGTCCCCCTGGACGTCCCCGGCTCCTTCCCCCCGAGCCTCCAGACCATCTGATCGAGCGAGGTGGACGTGGGCGACATCGTGGACACGGCCGCCGTCCCCGCCCGGGATCTGGCCGGGAGGGCGGTGGCGGCGTTCCGGGAGCGGACCGGCCGCGACCCCGACGGCGTCTGGGCGGCCCCGGGACGGGTGAACCTGATCGGGGAGCACACCGACTACAACGACGGCTTCGTGCTCCCGGCGGCCATCGACCGCCTGGTGCTGGCCGCGGCCGGGCGGCGGCCCGGGAACCGGCTGCGGCTGTGGTCGCTGCAGGCCGAGCCCCCGGCCGACCTGGCCCTGGCCGAGATCGGGCCGGGACGGGTCGTCGGCTGGGCCGCCTACCCGGCCGGGGTGGCCTGGGCCCTCGGCCAGGCCGGGGTCGAGGTGGGCGGGACCGACGTGGTGGTCGACGGGGACGTCCCGGCCGGGTCCGGGCTGTCGTCGAGCGCCGCCCTGGAGTGCGCGACCGCCACCGCCCTGGCCGACCTGCACGGCGCCGGCCTGGACCGGCCGACCCTGGCCGGCCTGGCCCGCCGGGCCGAGAACGAGGTCGTCGGGGTGCCGTCGGGGGCCATGGACCAGATGGTGTCGATGCTGGGCCGGGCCGGCCACGCCCTGTTCCTGGACACCCGGTCGCTGGACAGCGAGCAGGTCCCCCTGCCGCTGGAGGCGGCCGGCCTGCGTCTGGTGGTGCTCGACACCCGGGCCGGCCACCGGCTGGTCGACGGTGCCTACGCCGACCGGCGGGCGGCCTGCGAGGCGGCCGCGGCCGTCCTGGGCGTGGCCGCCCTCCGGGACGCGACCCTCGAGCAGGTCGAGGCGGCGGCCGAGGCGCTTGGCGACCCCGGGCGGCGCCGGGCCCGCCACGTGGTCACCGAGAACGCCCGGGTGCTGGAGGCGGTCCAGCTGCTCCGGGCCGGCGACCTGGACCGGCTGGGCCCGCTGCTGGCCGCCTCCCACGCCTCCCTCCGCGACGACTACGAGGTGTCGTCGCCCGAGCTCGACACCGCCGTCGAGGCGGCCACGGACGCCGGGGCGGTGGGGGCGCGCATGACCGGGGCCGGCTTCGGCGGCAGCGCCATCGCCCTGGTCGCCGCGGACCTGCTCGACCGAGTGGCCGACCGCGTCCGGGCGGCGTTCGCCGCCGCCGGGTTCGGCCCCCCCGAGATCACCCCCGTGGTCCCCTCCGACGGGGCCCGCCGTCTCGCCTAGAGTGCGGGAACCGACGGGACGGCGAACGCGTCCAAGACAATGACGTCCCGGGACGCGAACAGGGCGGTGGTGCACGGTGGCTGGCAGGCGGGTCCTGGCATGGGTGGTGGCGGCGGCGGTCACGGTCGCCCTGGTGGCCGGCGGGCTGCTGGTCGCCCGGAGCGGTCCGGACCGCTC
>DATABK010000365.1:0-5599 GCA_036259695.1 Actinomycetes bacterium
GCCCCTATCCCAGCACGGTGACGACGCCTTCGCTGCCGTCGACGCGGATGCGCTGGCCGGTCCTGATGGTGGCGACGGCCTTGCCGGTGCCGATGACCGCCGGGAGGCCGTACTCGCGGCAGATGATGGCGGTGTGGCTCATGATCCCGCCGACGTCGGAGACGGTGGCGGCGATGCGGGAGAACACCGGCGACCAGGAGGGGGAGGTGGCCGGGCAGACGAGGATCTCGCCCTGCTCGACCTGGTCCAGCTCGGAGACGTGGCGGACGACCCGGGCCGGGCCCTCGACCACGCCGGGCGACCCCGCCACGCCGCGAAGGGTGGCCTGGCCGTCGCCGTCGCCCTGGCCCTCCCGGAGCCATTCGCCGACGGTGTCGGTGGTGATGCCCCACAGCATGACCGTGAACGGCTCGCTCACCTCGGCCGGTGGCGGCCCCAGGGCGGGGACGGCGTCGGCGGCCGACAGGGCGGCGTGGATGCGGCGGCGCTCGGCCACGATCGGCCGCCAGTAGTCGGCCCCCCGCGCCCTGCTCCCCACCGACCAGGCGGCCACGGTGTCGTACAGGGCCTCCATGACCTCGTAGCGGCGCAGGAAGAACATGTCCTCGGGGTCGTCGAAGATGCCCATGGTGGCCAGGGCCCGCGACAGCTCCTTGGACTTGCCCCAGAAGGTGGCCCACATCCAGTGCTCGATGTAGAGCACGTGCTCCTCGATGTAGACGAACACCTTGCGGGCCAGGCCGACCATCTCGTCGAAGGCCGCCCGGTCCTCGTCGGTGGCCAGCAGCGCCCGGTACTCGGCGGTGATCCGGTCGCGCTCGGCCAGGACCTGGTCGGTCGGGCGGTCGAGGGCCTCGCCGGCCCGCAGCCGCCGCAGGTACTCCTTGACCGAGGCCAGCGGGATCCCGGGGTCGTCCAGCCAGGTGTCGAAGTAGTGGTAGCCGCCGGGGTGGCCGGGGTCGGTGTTGAACAGGAACCACGGGTCCGAGGTCCGCTCCCAGTCGGCCACCCACTCGCGGCCGCCGTCGCTCGCCTTGAGCTCCTCGAACAGCGACCCCGGGTCGCCGGCGCCGAGGACGGCGTCGCCCACCCCGAGCCGCTCGGCCTCCTTGGCCAGGCGCTTGAGCTCGTCGTCGGGCCGGTACAGGTCGACGTGGAGCCCGCCCACCATGCGCGAGATCGACTGGTCGGTGATGTCGCCGAAGGCCTGCTTGGCGAACATGAAGAAGGTCAGGTAGGCGGCGTAGCCGACGTTCAGCAGCTCGAAGTGGTACTGGTAGGTCTTGTACATGGTGAGGACGAGCTTGGAGAAGTCCTCGATCATCCGGTACCCGGACGAGTAGCCGACGTGGTCGAAGACCACCGACTCGTCCTCGAGCTCGGGCAGGGGCTCGAACCGGATGGCCTTGATCTCGTCCAGGTGGGCGGTGACCTTCACCTTCCACTCGGCGTAGATCTGGTCCCAGTTCTCGTAGTAGTGGCCGCCGCGCCGCCCGAACTGCTCGGCCCGGGCCGGGATGCTCTCGGGCGGGGCCGGCACCGGGGTCACGTACAGGTAGCCGTTGAGGATCCGCTGGTCGACCCCGAACGCCGGCGGCATGGCGAAGATGCGGGTGTTGAACGCCCCCAGGGCCTGCCACCAGCACTCGCACTGGATCTCGTCATAGGGGTGGAGCACGCCCGGGTGGTGGAGCCGGTCCTGGAACCAGAACCGCTGCTCGTCCAGGTCACGCCGGTCCTCCCCGAACAGGTGGTACCAGTTGTACATCTGCTCCCAGCCCTCGGCGCCCTCGGGGGTCGGCACCTCGAACGGGCTGGGGAAGCGGTCCTGGCTCACGGGCTGGTCCTTTCCGCTCGACGGGGCTTGGGGGACTTGGCGGTGCCGGGGAGCTGGTCGGCGCCCGCGACCAGGGCGATCACGGCCGCGTCGACGGCCGCCCCGCCGGTGGCGGTCTGGGCGGCGTCGTCGGTGACGACCAGCACGGTGTTGCCGGCGGCCACGTCGACCAGGTCGACGGCCACGTGCGCGGCCGATGTGGACAGCTCCCGGATCAGCACCATCCGGCGGCCGTCCAGGTCGGGCAGCTGGCGCTCGGCCCAGACCCGGCCGAGCACCTCGGCCAGCAGCATCACCTGCTCCCGGTGTTGCCGGACTCGATGGCCCGGCCGGACAGCTGCTCGGCGGTGCCGTTGGCCAGCAGGGCCGAGGCGACCTCGTGGGGCTTGGGGTAGATCTGGGCCGAGCGCAGGTCGCCGTAGCGGCGGACCGCCTCCGAGCCGGCCTCCATGGCCTGGCGGACGGCGGCGATGCTGCCCTGGATGGCGGCGGCGAAGTAGCCGCTGGACACCCGCTCGACGGCCACGCACTCGACGTCGGCGGTCTTCATCATGGCTTCGATCCCGGCCGTGAGCCCGACCACCCCGCGGGTCTCGAACAGGCCGATGGCACGCTCCGACGGCATCGGTGGCCTCCTATCCGTCCAGCAGCCGCGGGTTGCCGGCGATGGCCGCCACCGGCCGGCTCGGGCTGGCGAAGATGATCGACTTGACCTTGCCCCGGGAGACCGCCTTGGCCGTCTCCTCCCCGATCTCCACCGCCTCCTCGACGGTGGCCAGGTCGCCCCCGAGGGCGACCGCGACCAGCCCGCCGCCCAGGCGCATCACCCCGTTCACCCGCACCTCGGTCGCCTTCACCATCGCGTCGATGGCGTCGAAGATGGGGACGAACCCTTCGGCCTCGATGAACCCGGCCGCCTCGTTGGCCATGCCGCTCCTCCCTCTGGTGCTCTCAGGTGCCGTCCAGCCAGGTGATGACCGCCGCCCCGGTGCCCCAGACCGGCCCGTAGGACAGCACCCTGGCCGGTCGGTCGCAGGCCCCGCTGCCGGCCAGGAAGGCCAGGGCCCGCAGCTGGCTGTCGGCCTGGGCCTCCCTGGCGTACTGCTCGCGCAGGGCCAGCACGTCCTCGAGACGGCCGGCGGCCAGCAGGTCGAGCACCCGGCGGTTCCAGGCGTCGTGGCCGGCGTCCTCGAAGCGGTCCTCGGCCGGCTCGATCCAGCGCTGGATCAGCCCCGAGGACAGCCCGGAGGAGGCCACGAAGGCGACCCGCCGGCCGAGCTTGCCGGCGGCCAGGGCGGCCGCCTCGGCGATCCGGCCCAGGTCGGCCGCGGCCGCGTACAGGTTGCAGGAGACGAGCGCGATCGGCCGGGTGCGGTCGGGGTCGACCAGCTTGCCGGCGACCACGGTGCCGGTGTCGACCGGGAAGCCGTCGTAGCGGGTCCGGCGGGCCTGGAACCCCATGTCCTCGGCCTGACAGGCCCAGGCCTCGGCCAGCTCGACGTCGACGCGCAGGTCGTAGTCGAGGGTGCCGTAGTCGTAGGCGTACCAGTTCTCGTCGACATGACCGCCGCGCGGGTTGGGATCGACCTGGAACTGGTGGCCGAGCACGGTGAACCACTGGGTCGACAGGACCACGAAGGCGTCCGGCCCGGCCGCCCGGAGGTCCTGGCCGGCCTGCCGGGCCGCGTCGGCCAGCAGCTTCCAGCTCGGCGCCGGCTCGGCCGCCAGCAGGTGCGGCATCCCGGGGACCAGCGCCGCCCCGACCACGGTCACGAGCGGGCCCCGGTCATCGGGCGCGGCCGGTCGGCGTCGTCGGGCCCTGGCGCCCAGCCGGGCGGGGGCGGGTGGGCCCGGGCCGGGCTGACCGGGTCCCACTCGATCACCGCGTTGCCGGTGCCGATGATGGTCCCGTAGCCGAGCACGTCCCCGGGGATCTCCGGCCAGCCCAGGGCCGACAGCAGCCACGACAGGCTGCCCGCCTTGACCTCGGCCGCGGTGGCCTCGATGTGGCGGGGCAGGAACGACCGCAGCTCCCGGGTCCGCCCCGCCCGGACCAGGGTTAAGAGATCTATGTCCCAGCGGTACTGGTGGTCGTCGTAGGGGTGCTCGGCGGCCATGTCCTCGGGCAGGTCCGGCTCCCGGTCCCAGTGGAGGTGGGACAGCGAGTTCGACCCGGCGAGCACGGCCCGCCGCCCGGTCTGCTCGACCGCTCGGCGGGTGGCCGCGCCCAGACGCTCCATCTGCTCCAGGTCCGCGTCGCTGTAGAAGTAGGGGTTGTTGTTGGCCGACAGCGACACCACCGGGATGTCCCAGTCCGGGTTGAGCAGGTGCAGGGCGCCGATGGTGGCGTAGTCGACCCGGACCCCGGGGTTGGTCATCTTGCGGGTGACCAGGCCGGCGTCGGCCGCGCAGTCGGCGATGGCGGTGGCCAGCTCGACGTCGGTGCGGAAGTCGTACCGGTAGCGGAGCAGGTGCGGGAAGATCGGCTCGACCGACAGCCCCCGGGGGTTGGGCACGCAGTTCACGTGGTGGCCGACCATGGTGATCCAGTGGGGGGCGTGGACCACGATCACATCCGGCCGGTGCCGCTCCCGCAGCCGCCGCCTGGCCTCCTGGTAGGCCCAGCGCAGCACCTCCCAGCCGCCCTGGGACCGGGGCTCGTTCTGGGGCGGGTTCTCGGCGTAGATCAGGTGCGGCGGGTGCGGGGCCAGGTACCCGGCGACGATCCCCGCCCGCCGGTCCTCCCCACCGGCCGGGCCCGGGTCGGCCGCGGGCACGCCGCCCGGGGCCGGGGCCGTCTGCGGCGCCCGCCGCCGGTCGCCGACGCGGACGTGGAAGACACGCGACATGCCCGGACGCTAGCCAGCGCCCCGCCCGTTGCCTACGCTGTTGTCCGGTTCTGCCGGACACGAGCAAGGGAGCGCCGTGACCCGGGTGGAGGCAGTGGCCAAGGCGGCCAGGGTGCTGCAGGCGTTCACGCCGCTGGTGACCTCCCTCAGCCTGCGGCAGCTGGCCGACAGGACCGGGATCCCGCGGAGCACCGCCCATGCCATCTGCGTGACCCTGTGCGACGCCGGCCTGCTCGAGGAGGTGCCCGGCCGGGGCTACCGGCTGGGGCCGGCCCTGGTCGGGCTGGGTGGGCAGGTGATCGAGCGGACCGGGCTGGTCGGCGCGGCCGAGGGGGTGCTGGAGCGGCTGGCCCCCGGCGACGGGCTCGAGATCCACCTCGGCCAGCTGGTCGGGGGCTGGGTGGTGTACCTGGACCGGGCCAGCGGGCCGGTGCGGGCGCCGATGCGCAACCGGGTCGGGCTGCGGGCCCCGGCGCACCTGACCGGCTGCGGCAAGGCCGCCCTGGCCCTGCTCCCCCCGGACGAGGTCGCGGCCCGGGTCCGGGAGGTGTGCGCGGCCGAGCCCGGCCACCCGCCCGACCTGGACGCCCTGGCCCGCGAGCTGGCCGCCGCCGCCCGGGCCGGGTTCGTGGTCAGCGACACCTTCCAGCCCGGCCGGACCTCGGTCGCCGCCCCCATCCCCGACCCGGCCGGCGCCCCCGCCGGCGGCATCTCGGTCGCCGGCCCGACCGACCTGGTCACCGGCCCCCGCTTCGACCGCATCCGCGACCAGGTGGTGACGGCCGCGGCCACCATCGGCCGGCGACTGGCCACCGGGGCCGAAGCCTAGCCGTGGGCCAGCCGGGCTCGGACCCCACCTGCTGGCGACGGCCAGGCGGCCGCCGGCCTGACCGGAGGGCACCGGCCGTAGGCG
>DATABK010000366.1:0-8265 GCA_036259695.1 Actinomycetes bacterium
AACGGCTTCGACCCGACCGGCGAGTACGTGGCCGTCGCGATCGGCCTGTACGGGGCGATGACCCGGACCCTGATGGGGACCAAGCTCATCGCCGACGCGCCCGGGAACGAGCTCGTGCCCGACCTGGCCGAGGGTGAGCCGCAGATCTCCGAGGACGGCCTCACCTACACCTTCAAGCTCAAGCAGGGCGTCAAGTGGGCGCCGCCGCTGGACCGCGACGTCACCTCCAAGGACGTCGCCTACGCCTTCCAGCGGATCAACGCGGCCCCGCTGGTCGCCCAGTACGGCTTCTACTACACCGGCATCATCAAGGGCCTGGACGGCAAGGCCAAGTCGGCCGCGACCGAGGTCTCGGGCATCGAGACCCCCGACGACCAGACGATCGTCTTCAACCTCGAGAAGCCGACCGGTGACTTCCTGTACCGGCTCAACATGCCGGCGGCCGCGCCGATCCCCGAGGAGGTCGGCAAGTGCTTCACCAAGGCCGGTGACTACGGCCGCTACGTGATGTCCAGCGGGCCGTACATGATCCAGGGCTCCGAGGACCTCGACATCTCGTCCTGCGACGCGATGAAGCCGATCTCCGGCTTCGACCCGAGCAAGTCGATCACCCTGGTCCGCAACCCCAACTACGACCAGGCGACCGACAACACCCGGGCCAACTACGTCGACGGCATCAAGGTGTCGGTCAACACCAACGTCGACGACATCTTCAGCCAGATCCAGGCCGGGACCCTCGACTCCTCGATCAGCGACCAGCCGCCCAAGCCGGTGCTCCAGCAGTACCTGACCGACCCGGCCAAGAAGGCCCACCTGCACAGCAACTCCGGCGACCGGACCTGGTACATCACCATGAACTGGGCCACCCCGCCGTTCGACGACATCCACGTCCGCAAGGCCGCCAACCTGGTGATGGACAAGGCCGGCATCCTGCAGGCCTGGGGTGGCAGCACCTTCGGCGAGATCGCCACGCACCTGATCCCGCCGATCGTCCTCAACGACAAGCTGGGCTCCGACTACAACCCGTACGCCTCCGAGGGCAACCGCGGCGACGAGGCCAAGGCCAAGGAGGAGATGAAGCAGTCCAAGTACGACCAGAACCAGGACGGGGTCTGCGACGCCCAGGCGTGCTCCAACCTGGTCATGATCAACCGGAACGTGACCCCCTGGACCGACGCTGAGGCGGTCGTGGTCTCCAGCCTGGAGAAGATCGGCATCAAGGTGCGGCCGCGGGAGCTGGCCTCCAGCGCCGCCTACACCACCATCCAGACGGTGAAGAACAAGATCCCGATCGCCCTGAACGCCGGGTGGGGCAAGGACTACGCCGACGCCTACACCTTCATCGGCCCCCTGATGGACTCCCGCTCGATCATCGCGACCGGCAACACCAACTACGCGCTGCTGGGCATGAAGCCCGAGCAGGCCCAGCAGTTGGGGATCGACTATCCAGAGGGCGTCACCATCCCCAACTTCGACGCCGACATCGACAACTGCCAGAAGATCCCCAACACCGAGCCCGACCAGCGCAACCAGTGCTACGCCGACCTCGACAAGAAGATCATGGAGGAAGGCGTCCCCTGGGTGCCCTACCTGTGGGCCAACAACATCACGGTGACCGGGAACACGGTGACCAAGTTCGAGTTCGACCAGTTCTCCGGCTACCTGTCGTACACGCAGATGGCGGTGAACAACAAGGAGACCCCCTCCTGATCGAGCAGTAGCGGGACGGTGGTGGGGCCGGCCGGACGTTGGCCCCACCACCCCCCTCCGAGCGAACGGCTGGTGGGCCATGTGGCGGTACATCGTCAGAAGGTTGCTGTGGGTCGTGGTCGTGCTGCTGGTCGTCACCAGCATCACCTACGTCGTCTTCTTCGTGATGCCGTCAACGGACCCGGCCGTGACCTTCGCCGGCAAGAACCCGACCGCCGAGCAGATCGAGGAGGTCCGCAAGAACTTCGGCCTCGACAAGCCGGTCCCGGTCCAGTACGCGACCTTCATCAAGAACGTCTTCCTGGGTGACCAGTACGGCTGGCCGGGCCTCGGGTTCTCCTATTCGACCCGCTCGCCGGTCAAGGACCAGTTCTTCGACCGGGTCCTGGTCACCGTCCAGCTGGCCCTGGGGGCGGCGCTGATCTGGCTGGCCATCGGCGTCACCATCGGGATCGTCTCGGCGATCAGGCGCCGCACCCTGGTCGACCGCCTGGCCATGGGGTTCGCCCTGTTCTTCGTGGCCGCTCCGGTGTTCTGGCTGGGCCTGATGGGCCTGTGGCTGTTCTGGTTCAAGCTGCGCTGGTCGCCGGGCACCGGCTATGTGGCCTGGGACGACAGCTTCACCGACTGGCTCAGCCACATGATCCTGCCCTGGGTCGTGCTGGCCATGCTGTACGCCGCCTTCTATGCCCGGATGACCCGCGGCAACCTCATCGAGACCATGGGCCAGGACTACATCCGCACGGCCAGGGTCAAGGGGCTGTCGGAGCGGACGGTGATCTTCAAGCACGGCCTGCGGGCCAGCCTGACCCCGATCGTGACCCTGATCGGCCTCGACCTGGGGGCGCTGCTGGGCGGGGCGGTGATCACCGAGACGGTGTTCAACCTCCAGGGCGTCGGCCAGTGGGCGGTCGCCTCGGTCTTCCAGGGTGACCTGCCGGTGGTCCTGGCGGTGACGGTGGTGGTGGCGATCGCGGTCACGATGATGAACCTCATCGTCGACATCATCTACGCCTACCTGGACCCGCGGGTCCGCTACACCTAGCTGCCGCTGACGGCCGGCGGCGGGTCGGCGGTCTGGGCCACCGCGACGGTGGTCTCCGGGTCCTGCTCGATGCCGGCCCTGGCCCGGGCCAGGTTCTCGCCCGGCTCCAGGGGGAAGTGGCAGGCGGCCAGGTCGCCGGCGGCCTTGGGCTCCAGCGGTGGCACCTCGTCGACGCAACGCTGCTGGGCCTTGGGACAGCGGGGGTGGAACCGGCAGCCCGACGGCGGGGCGATCGGCGAGGGCACGTCCCCGAGCAGGATCACCCGCTCCCGCCGCTCGGCCAGGTCCGGGTCGGGGACCGGGACGGCCGACAGCAGGGCGCCGCTGTAGGGGTGCTTGGGCTCGGCGTACAGCCGGCGGGCGTCGGCCAGCTCCACCACCTTGCCCAGGTACATGACCCCGACCCGGTCCGAGACGTGGCGGACCACCGAGAGGTCGTGGGCGATGAAGATGTAGGTCAGCTTGAACTCCTCCTGGAGGTCCTCCAGGAGGTTGATGACCTGGGCCTGAATGGACACGTCCAGGGCCGACACCGGCTCGTCGCAGATGATCAGCTTGGGCCGCAGGGCCAGGGCGCGGGCGACCCCGATGCGCTGGCGCTGGCCGCCGGAGAACTCGGCCGGGAAGCGGTTGTAGTGCTCGGGGTTGAGGCCGACGGTCTCCATCAGCTCCTGGACCCGCCGTTTCTGCTCCTTGCCGTCGGCCAGCCCGTGGATCTCGAACGGGTCGCCGATGATCGCCCCGACCCGCTTGCGCGGGTTCAGGGACGAGTACGGGTCCTGGAAGATCATCTGGATCTCGCGGCGGAGCTGGCGGAGCTTGTCACCCTTGAGGGTGGTGATGTCCTGGCCGTCGAACTCGATCCTGCCTTCGGTGACGTCGAGCAGCCGGCAGACCAGGCGGGCCAGGGTGGACTTGCCGCAACCGGTCTCGCCCACGATGCCGAGGGTCTCGCCCGGGAAGACCTCCAGGTCGACGCCGTCGACGGCGTGCACCCGGCCGACCTCGCGCTGGAAGATGATGCCCTGGGTGATCGGGAAGTACTTCTTCACACCCGTAACCCGGACCAGCGGCTCCCGGGCGCCGGGGGCTGGCCGGTCGGCGACCTGCTCCATGTCCACGCTCATCGTGTGGGAGCCACCTCCTGCTGCCAGATGCGCTCCTTGTCCTCCAGGGACAGGTGGCAGGCGGACAGGTGCGAGGGCTTGGCCGGGTCGGCCGGCAGCAGCTCGGGCTCGACCCTGGTGCAGACCTCCATGACATACGGGCAGCGGGGGTTGAACGAGCACCCCCTCGGGAGGTTGATCAGGCTCGGCGGCAGGCCCTTGATCGGCCGCAGCTGCTCGCCGGTGTGCTCGGCCCCGATCGAGGGCAGCGACTGGAGCAGCCCCCAGGTGTAGGGCATGTGGGGGTTGTAGTAGGCGGTCCGCCGGTCGGCCACCTCGACCGGCTTGCCGGCGTACATGACCAGGACGTCGTCGGCCATGTCGGCCACCACCCCGAGGTCGTGGGTGATGCAGATGATGGCCGTGCCGAACTCCTCCTGGAGCCGCTCGATCAGGTCGAGCACCTGGGCCTGGACGGTCACGTCGAGGGCGGTGGTGGGCTCGTCGGCGATCAGCACCGCCGGGTCGAGGGCCAGGGCCATGGCGATCATGGCCCGCTGGCGCATCCCGCCCGAGAACTGGTGCGGGTAGTCGTCGACCCGCCGCTCAGGTCGGGGGATGCCGACCAGCCGGAGCAGGTTGATGGCCCGGTCGCGGGCCTCGGACTTCGAGACCTTCTCGTGGGCCAGGATCATCTCGGCGATCTGGGCCCCGACCTTGTAGTACGGGTGCAGGCTGGACAGCGGGTCCTGGAAGATCATGGCGATCTGCTTGCCGCGGATGTCGCGGAGCTCGGACTGGTGCAGCTTCAGCAGGTCGCGACCCTGGAACAGGACCTCGCCGGTGATCCGGCCGCCCCTGGCCAGGCCCATGATGGCCAGGTTGGTGACGCTCTTGCCGGAGCCGGACTCGCCCACGATGCCGAGGGTCTGACCCCGGTCGAGCGAGAAGTTGACCCCGTCCACCGCCTTGACGACACCGTCGTCGGTGTCGAAGTGGACCCGCAGGTCCCGGACCTCGAGCAGTGCCATGCCCACCTCCCACCACGCCCCGGTCGCCAGGGCTGATGCATCATAACTCGCCGCTAGACGGCCTTGAACTGCTCGAACGGCTGGCGGCAGCGGTTGCACCAGAACACCGTCCGGCACAGGGTCGGGCCGAACAGGTTCTCGAGGGTGGTGTCGGCCGACCCGCACCATGGGCAGGTTGCCGACGGGCGCACACCGATGGCCGCGAACAGCGGCCGGCCCTCGGCCCCGGCGGCGGCCGGGCCGGGGGGCGCGAAGCCGCTCTCGCGCAGCTTGCGGCGGCCGTCGGCGGTGATCCGGTCCGAGGTCCAGGGCACGGCGAAGGTCATCTCGACCTCGACCCGGGGCGCCATCCCGGCCAGCCGCTCGGCCACCGAGGCGCGGATCACCTCGAGGGCCGGGCAGCCGACGAAGGTCGGCAGCAGCTCGACCCGGAGCCGCCCGTCCTCCAGCTCGACCCGGAGGACCAGGCCCAGGTCGACCACGGACACGACCGGGATCTCCGGGTCGGGCACCTCGGCCAGGGCCGCCCAGACGTCGGTCTCCGTGATCGTCCTCACCAGACGGCCTCCGGGTCCGAGCGGCGGACCATGGTGAACTGCTCCCACAGCCAGCGGAAGTCGTCGGTGCGGCCGGGCCCGCGGCAGGGGCCGGTGTGGGCATCCGGCGGGCCGGGCAGGTCGAGGCGGGCCAGCTCGGGGGCCAGGCCGGCCAGCCAGCGCCGCCGGACGGCGGCCATCGGCTCGGCCAGGACGCCGGCCTGGGCCAGCAGGTCGTCGCCGTCGATGCCGCCGAGCACGCACAGGGCGTCGGGCCAGAGCCGCTCGAGGGCGGCGGCCAGGCGCGCCCTCGGCTCCTCGCCGCCGGTGGCCAGTCGCTCCACCCAGGCGTGCATGTGCAGCAGGTGGTAGGTCTCCTCCCGGCGCATCTTGGCCACCACCTCGGCCAGGGGCTCATAGGCGGAGGCGGCCAGCGCGTCCAGGCGGGCCGCGTCGGCGGTGTCGTACAGGAACCGGCGGGCCACCGAGAACGCCCAGTCGGTGCGGGGATGGTCGAGCAGCCGGGCGTGCCGGTACCCCTCCGGCGGCCGCCCGTAGGCCAGCTCGTCCGGGTCGCCACCCTCCAGGTCGGCCAGCAGCTGGTACAGCGCCTGGGCGTGCCCGATCTCGTCCTGGGCCAGCGACGCGAAGGCCACGTCCTCCTCCAGCACGGGCGCGATCCCGGTCCACTCGCTGTCCCAGTAGCCGAGGACAAATTCGTCGTCGGCCATGGCGAGCAGCAGGCCGCCCAGCGCGCTGCGGACCGGTGTCTCCAGGGCCTGGGCGCTCACTCGCCGTCCTTCCCGGTGCCGGCTCGACTCCGGGCCTCGGCCAGCTTGGCCTTGATCTCGGTGGAGTAGCCGGCCGGCTTCTTGAACGAGCGGTCGAACGGGGGCTGGAGCAGGTCGGGGTCGTCCAGGTCGAGGATGGCCGAGCGGGGCACGATCCAGAGCCGTACCGACTCCTGGCGGCGGCCGTAGAACTCGCGGGCGTAGTGGCGGGCCAGCTCCGGGTCGGGGGCGAGCAGGTTGCCGGCGTGCTGCATCGGCCCGCCCTCCCGCTCCCGGCGGAAGACCTCGTAGACCTGCATCGGCTGGCCGCTCATGGTCAGGCGGCCACCGGCGCGGCCATGATCGTGTCGCGCACCCACTGGGTCTCGGCGTAGTGGAGCCGGCGGAAGGCCAGCCGCTCGGCCGACCGGGGGCCGTGGCCGGTGACCACCGCATACAGCTCCTTCCAGTCGGGCTCGGTGTAGCGCCAGCGGCCGGTGTCGTCCTGGCGCAGCTCCGGGTCGGGCGGCTCCAGCCCGATCTCGCGGATCCGGGGCACGTACACGGTCAGGAACTCCTGGCGGAGGGTCTCGTTGTCCTTGTTCTTGATCCGCCAGGCCAGGTCGCGGTCCTTGGCCGGGTCGGTCCTCGGCCCGTGCATCTGCATCAGCGGCCCCCACCAGCGCTCCAGCGCGTCCTGGACCAGGGCCCGCTGCCGGGCGGTGCCGTTGACCATGGTCAGGACCACGTCGCGGCCGTGGAGGATGTGGACCGACTCCTCCCAGCAGATCTTCTTCATGGTCCGCGCGTAGGGGGCGTAGCTGGACTCGCGCAGGGCCTGCTGGGCGACGATCGCGGCCGCGTCGACCAGCCAGGCGATGATGCCGACGTCGGCCCAGCTCTCGGTCGGGTAGTGGAAGACGTTGTGGAACTTGGTCCGGCCCGCCAGCAGGTCGGCCAGCATGGCCTGGCGCGGCTTGCCCAGGTCCTCGGCCACCCGGTACAGCAGCTGGGCGTGGCCGACCTCGTCCTGGACCTTGGCCGAGAGGGCGAGCTTGCGCTTGAGGGTGGGGGCCCGGAGGATCCACTCCCGCTCGGGCAGCACGCCCATCAGCTCGGAGTTGGCGTGCATCTCGACGAAGCGGCAGACGGCCCGGCGGTACTCCTCGGGCATCCAGTCGGTCGCCTCCACCTTGCCGCCCGAGGCCACGTGCCGGTTGAACTCCTGGACCCGTGCCGATTCGCTCACTGGCGCTCCTTGTTGCCGTCTGCCTTGTGGTATGCGCCCGCCCTCATCGGTGTCCTCTCATGTGCCTGGAGCCCTCGCAGGAAGAGCTCGGCGTAGTGCCCGGCCAGGGCGTCGGGGCCGAGCGGCCCATCCGGCCGGTACCAGTGGGCGACCGCGTTCATGGCCGAGAGGATGAACACCGCGGCCAGCTTGGGGTCGGGCGCCGACAGCTCGCCGGCCGCCGCCCCCTCGGCCACCACCCGCTCGAAGTAGCCCTGGTAGGCCGACCGCGACCCGGCGATGGCGGCCCGCCGCTCCTCGCTCAGGAAGGTCCACTCGAACAGGAACACCTTGGCCCGCTCGCGGCCGCCGGTGACCACCCGGACATGGGCGGCGATCATCTCCCGCAGGCGCTCGGCGGCCGGGCCGGGCCGTTCGGCCACCGGCCGCACGGCGGCGTGGAACTCCTCGGCCGCCTCCTCGACGATCGCCGCCAGCACCGCCTCCTTGGAGGGGATGTGGGAGTACAGGCTGCCGCCCTGCAGGTCCAGGGCCCGGGCGATGTCGCGCATGCTGGTCGCGGCATAGCCGCGGGAGCTGAACAGGGCGCTGGCCACGTCCTCGATCTGGCGCCGCCTGGTCTGCACCCCGACCTCTCCTAACGAACGGTTGTTAGGGAACGATAGCAGGGCGGCCTCACCCGGGCAACGAAACGGGCACACGGCGAGTTGGATCACCCTTAACCGGGCACATGGCCCCATCGGCGCCGGGAGGAGGCAACAAGGATGCATACCACCGCCGCGGCGGCCTGGAACCAGGCCGCCCTCCGAGCCGTCCGC